>NZ_BAAGDE010000025.1:69513-81979 GCF_054660795.1 Mycobacterium sp. MUNTM1 | reverse complement strand
CCAGACACATCCACTCCGTCAGGAGGTCCTCCCACTTTCAAGCAGGCACGCCGTCAACAACCTCTCAGGTCACGACAGCTAGCCGGACAGCGCGTCGAACAAAGCCGCCAACTGATCCGGCGACACCGATGCGTTGCATCGGCTGCGCAGGTCGAGCAGCGGCTGCGCGATGCCCCTCAGCTCCAGCGCCTCGTTGGGATGACCGAGGAAATACCCGCGGACGGACGCCTTCGCGTCAGCGGGCGATTGATTGACCGCGGAAGTCAGCACGTTGTTGGCATCGGGATGACCGTCCAGGTAGCCGCTCGCCGAGTTCAGGACGCCGCTCGCGGTGGCGGCGACCCCGCTGGCCGAGCACGGATCGGGTGCGGCCGCCGCGGTCGGCGCGATCATGACGCCCAGAACGCAGCCGGCGATCACCCCGAAAACTGTGCGCCATAACGATGTGCTCATTGCGTGTTCCCTTCGCGCCGACTATTCGAATGTCCGATACATCAATTACCCCATAACCCGGACACAACCCCGCACGAGGGATTCGGGTGTGGCTTCTGGCCGGCGCGCACGAAAAAGCCCGGCCCCTTGTGAGGGCCGGGCTTTCCCGTTATCTGAGTCGTGGACTTAGAAGTCCATACCGCCCATGCCACCGGTCGGGTCGCCCGCGGGTGCGGCCGCCTTCTCCGGCTTGTCGGCGACGACGGCCTCGGTGGTGAGGAACAGGCCCGCGATGGACGCCGCGTTCTGCAGCGCCGAACGGGTCACCTTCACCGGGTCGGCGACGCCGGCCTTCAGCAGGTCCTCGTACTCACCGGTCGCGGCGTTCAGGCCGGTACCGGCAGGCGAGTTGCGGACCTTCTCGGCCACAACGCCGGGCTCCAGACCACCGTTGAAGGCGATCTGCTTCAGCGGAGCCTCGAGCGCCACGCGGACGATGTTGGCGCCGGTCGCCTCGTCACCGGTGAGCTTCAGCTCGTCCAGCGACGGGGTCGCGTGCAGCAGGGCCACGCCACCACCGGCGACGATGCCCTCCTCGACGGCGGCCTTGGCGTTGCGCACCGCGTCCTCGATGCGGTGCTTGCGCTCCTTGAGCTCGACCTCGGTCGCGGCCCCGGCCTTGATCACCGCAACACCGCCGGCCAGCTTGGCCAGGCGCTCCTGCAGCTTCTCGCGGTCGTAGTCGGAGTCGCTGTTTTCGATCTCGCTGCGGATCTGGGCCACCCGGCCGGCGATGGCGTCGGAGTCACCGGCGCCCTCGACGATGGTGGTCTCGTCCTTGGTGACGACGACCTTGCGGGCCTTACCCAGCAGGGCGACGTCGGCGCTCTCCAGCGACAGGCCGACCTCTTCGCTGATGACCTGGCCACCGGTGAGGATGGCCATGTCCTGCAGCATCGCCTTGCGGCGGTCACCGAAGCCGGGGGCCTTGACGGCCACCGACTTGAAGGTGCCGCGGATCTTGTTGACGACCAGGGTGCTCAAGGCCTCGCCCTCGACGTCCTCGGCGATGATCAGCAGCGGCTTACCGGCCTGGATGACCTTCTCCAGCAGGGGCAGCAGGTCCTTGACGGTCGAGACCTTGGAGCTGACCAACAGGATGAAGGGGTCCTCGAGGACGGCTTCCTGACGCTCGGCGTCGGTGACGAAGTAGCCCGAGATGTAACCCTTGTCGAACCGCATGCCCTCGGTGAGCTCGAGCTGCAGGCCGAAGGTGTTGGACTCCTCGACGGTGATGACGCCCTCGTTGCCGACCTTGTCCATCGCCTCGGCGATCAGGTCGCCGATCGACTGGTCGCCCGCGGAGATGGCCGCGGTGGCAGCGATCTGGTCCTTCGTCTCGACCTCTTTGGCCGACTTGAGCAGGGTCTCGGTGACCTTCTCGACGGCCTTCTCGATGCCGCGCTTCAGACCCAGCGGGTTGGCACCGGCCGCGACGTTGCGCAGGCCCTCGCGGACCAACGCCTGGGCCAGAACCGTGGCCGTCGTCGTGCCGTCACCGGCAACGTCGTCGGTCTTCTTGGCGACTTCCTTGACCAGCTCGGCGCCGATCTTCTCGTAGGGGTCCTCCAGCTCGATCTCCTTGGCGATGGACACACCATCGTTGGTGATCGTGGGGGCGCCCCACTTCTTCTCCAGGACGACGTTGCGGCCCTTGGGGCCCAGCGTCACCTTTACCGCGTCGGCGAGGGCGTTCAGCCCCCGCTCGAGGCCGCGACGGGCCTCTTCGTCGTACGCAATTGTCTTGGCCATTGCGAAGTGATTCCTCCGGATTGGGGATGACACGTTCTGGCCGGGTGCAGTGCCCGCGACGGACGGCTAGGTGTCTCCCGCTTGTCGCGGCCCTGGCCTCACCGTCCCGACCTAGCACTCGCTGGTCGCGAGTGCCAAGTCATTCTTAGCACTCGCCTATGCCGAGTGCAAGAAGTGGTCAGCCCTATCGCCCAGCGCGTAAACCGTCGACGACGACGTCGGTCACCCGCTCGGCCAAATCCGGGTTGTAGGCCTCCGCCGCCTGGCACCCGACCATGATCGCCTTCACTTCGCGCACCCCGATGTCTTGCCGCGCCGTGCCCGCCCGCTGCGCGGCCCGCAGCAACTCGTCGAGCATCGCCAGGAAGGCGTCCTCGGCGTCGGGCGCGGCGGTGGCGATGTCGATCCCGAATCCGGCCAGGGCGTCGACCAGGCCGCGATCGGCCGCGCCCCAGTGCAGCACCATCGATCGCAGCAGCGCGAACAGCGCCTCGCCGGGCCCGACGGAGTCCAGCAGGGCCCGCCCGTCGTCGACCAGCCGCTGCATCCGGTCCTCGATGACCGCCTGGAACAGCGCCTCCTTGGTGGGGAAGTGCCGGTAGACGGTGCCGGCCCCGACGCCGGCCCGGCGCGCGACCTCGTCGATGGGCACCGAAAGGCCCTCGGCCGCAAAGATTTCGTAGGCGACGTCGAGCACGCGCGCCCGGTTGCGCGCCGCATCGGCCCGCAACCGGCGTTCGGGCTGCGCCATCTGCCGTCACTCCTCACCGGTTGACAAAGCGGGGCGCGCGTTCCGTATAGTGGCATTCAACCGGAGCGCTCGCCCCGTTTACTCTACAAGTTCAAGGAGCCTCTCATGGCCAAGTGGACCACCGCGGACATCCCCGACCAGACCGGCCGGGTCGCCGTCATCACCGGAGCCAACACCGGCCTGGGCTACGAGACCGCCCTGGCGCTGGCCGACCACGGCGCCCACGTGGTGCTGGCGGTGCGCAACCTGGACAAGGGCAAGGACGCGGCGGCCCGGATCACCGCCCGCAGCCCGCACGCCGATGTTGCGCTGACCGAGCTCGACCTGACCTCGCTGGCGTCGGTCCGCACCGCGGCCGAACAGTTGCGGTCCGCGCACGACCGCATCGACCTGCTGATCAACAACGCCGGGGTGATGTACACGCCGAAGTCCAACACCAAGGACGGCTTCGAGCTGCAGTTCGGCACCAACCACCTGGGCCACTTCGCCTTCACCGGCCTTCTCCTGGATCGCCTGCTGCCGGTCGCCGGCTCGCGGGTCGTCACGGTCAGCAGCGTCGGCCACCGCATCCTCGCCGACATCCACTTCGACGACCTGCAGTGGGAGCGCCGCTACAACCGGGTCGCCGCTTACGGGCAGGCCAAGCTCGCCAACCTGCTGTTCACCTACGAACTGCAACGGCGGCTCGCCCCGCACGGCACGACGATCGCCGCCGCCGCGCACCCCGGCTTCTCGGACACCGAGCTGATGCGCCACCTGCCCGGTCCGGTGGAGGCCGTCTTCCGGGTCGCCGCTCCCCTCGTGACTCAGGACGCGGCCGGCGGCGCGCTGCCCAGCCTGCGAGCGGCCACCGACCCGAGCGTGCAGGGCGGGCAGTACTACGGCCCCTCCGGTTTCGCGCAGTCGCAGGGCTCCCCCAAGCTCGTCGGCTCCAGCAAGAAGTCCCACGACGCCGAGCGCCAGCGTAAGCTGTGGGCCGTCTCCGAAGATCTGACCGGGGTCACTTTCCCGGTCTAGCCCAGGTCCAGCAGCTGCTCGTAGAAGCCGCCGAAGCCGCGCGGGCGATCGACCAGGTGGATCTCGAGGATCCAGTGGCAGATGCGCCCGCGCGGGTCGGTGCGGCGCATCGGCTTGGTCGAGCCGGGCATGATGATCCACTCGACGCCGGGCCCGGCGATCTTCTTGTGCGGGAACTCGCCGATCAGATGGCCCGCGATCGGACTGCCCCACTCGAAGCCCTCGGCACGGGCCACCCCGACGACGTGGTCGAAGAGCTCGGCGCCGGTGACCTCGGGATGGCCGGCGAAGTAGTCGCGGCCGGCCTCCCAGACCCGTGGCAGCGCGTCGCGAAGGGCCGTCTTGTGCGGGTCGTCGCCGAGCACGAACGTCCGCCCGAAATCGGCCTCCCACTCCTCGAAGATCGGGCCGAGGTCGAGGAACACGATGTCGTCGTCGACGATCGTGCGATCCGGCGGTCGCTCCTGAAACGGCTGCAGCGTGTTCTCCCCGGCCCGCACGATCCGCCGGTGCCAGTGCCGGGTCACCCCGAACATCTCGCCGGCGAGGTCGTGGATCTGGTCGGAGAGTTCCTTCTCGGCCAGCCCGGGGCGGATCATGGCCCGGCGCTCGATCTCGTCGAACAGTTGCGCGGCTTTGCGCTCGGCGTCCAGCAGCCGTTGCACGCGAACGTCTTCGGCGGTCGATGGGTCCACACCGGCGATGCTATGCGCACACTGGAACCATGTCCCTCGTCGTGCCGCCCTACCCGCCAGCCCGATACACCAAAGACGAACCGGAGATCAGCGCCTGGCTCAAGCGGGCCGATCAACCACCCGACTACGAGACGTCCGGGGTCAAGTACCACTACCTGGCCAACCAACAGGACACGGCCGGCGACTACGGCCTCTACCGGGTCGACATCGCCCCGGCCGGCGGCGGCCCCCCGGCGCATTTCCACCGCGCCATGTCCGAGGCGTTCTTCGTCCTGTCCGGGACGATGAAGCTCTACGACGGCACGCAGTGGGCGGACGGCCATCAGGGCGACTTCCTTTACGTCCCGCCCGGCGGCGTGCACGGTTTCCGCAACGAGGCGGACGAGCCGGCATCGATCCTGATGTTGTTCGCGCCCGGTGCGCCCCGCGAGGCCTACTTCGAGGGCTTCGCGGCGCTGGCCGACATGACCGACGACGAGCGCCGCGAGTGGTTCGTCCGGCACGATAACTTCTGGGTGTAGTAAACCCTTGCATTAACCCGAATTTTGTTCTGCCGTAACGTTTCTGCTCGGTGCGCCGACCCCAGCAACGGTGGGCGTAGGGTGTGGCCGTGCGGACGAGGAAGCCGTCGAAGCGGGCTGCGGCCTGGATGCGGCAAAGAATCGATTGGTCGATGAGCGCCCCGGTGATGATCAGCCTGCGGATCAAACGCCCAAAACCCCGGAGCACACCGGACTTTCGGCCGCGGCCACCGGCGCCGGTAGCCGTGCCGGAACGCGGCACCCGGGTGAGCGGCTATCAGCGGGGCGGGCGGGGATACCGAGATCGGGCCCGGGCACGCCTGTCGCTCGCACCGCCTGCGATGGCTCGACGGCCCCGCGTGGCACGCCCGTCGGGCCGACGACCGCGCACGCCGGCCGTCGCTACGGCGTGGGCGTCAGGTCGCCGTTGACGTAGCGCTGCAGGCTGGGACCGATGGCCGCGACGGCCTCATCGTCGGTCATCGACGCGATGGGCTCGATCTTCCAGACGTAGCGCATCAGCGCCAGGCCGATCGCCTGTGAGGCGATCAGGCCGCTGCGGACCAGGCGCTCGCGTTCGTCGACGCCGAGCTGTGCGGCCCCCATCAGGCTGCCGGCCACGACGCGTCGCAGCTTCTCCCGGGTGGTCGCGTCGTGCGCCGCGGTCTGCAGGATGGCGTGCAACGTCGGCCCGACCTCGTCGTCCTCCCAGCTGGCCAGCAACAGCCTCAGCACCGCGGCGCCGAGCTGCTCCACCGGTGTGGCCCAGACCTTCGCGACGTTGTCCAGCCACTTCTGCGGCGGGTTGGTGGCCGCGTCCAGCAGCTTCTCCTTCGACCCGAAGTAGTGGTACACCAGCGCGGGGTCGACGCCGGCGGCCCGGGCGATCGCGCGGATGGTGGTGCCGGCCCAGCCGTGTTCGGCGAACTCGTCGCGGGCGGCGGCCACGATCCGCGCGGCCAGCACCCCCCGTTCATCTCGCGGACCGGGAGTTATCAATCTCTTCGCCATGAGTTTCATCATAGCGTGAATTTCCCCTTGCGTTGAGACTAGTTTCATCGTAGCGTGAGACTAGTCTCAACGAGGCGTGAAATGAGGAGCAGGCACCATGTACACCTACGACATCGACGCCGCGGCCATGTTCGAAGACCGCACCGATCAGTTCGCGAAGTTCGGCATTCCGCTCGACGACATCGAGCGGGTCCGCTCGGCCGTCGTCGACATGTGGACCGACGCACCCGGCGGCTGGGTCTATGAATGGTCAATTCTGGCAAGCGAATACGCCGAACGTGGCGAACACCGGATGGCCTCCCTGATCTACGGGTGCGCCAAGTTTCCCTGCCTCACCGACCCGGCGCGCGCCAAGGCGATGCAACACCAACTCGAGCAATTTCAATTGGCGGCCAACGATTTTCCCGTGCACTTCGAGCGGCGCATCATCACCGTCGGGTACCGCGGCGGGTCCGTCGAGGTGCCGGTGCACCTATACTCCGCCGACGGCGACTACCCGGCCCGGCCGGTGCTGATCGCCAGCGGCGGCGTGGATACCTGGAAGATGGACATCCACCCCTGGTGGGTCGGATTCACCCAGGGTGCGGGCGTGACGACGATGGCCTTCGACCACCCCGGCACCGGTGAGACCGCGATCCCGCTCGACGAGCACGCCGACGAGGTGATCCGCGGGCTCGCCGGCTACGCCCGCACGCTCGGCAACGGCCGGGTCGCTCACTTCGGCGCGTCGTTCGGCGGCAACTTCTCCGTGATGTCCGGCCTGTCCGGAATCGTCGATGCCGCAGTCGATCTCGGCGGGCCCGTCGTCGCCGCGTTGGGTCGGGAGAATCTCGCGAGGCTGCCCTACGGCATGCACGACATCCTGGGCAACGCCATGCACCGGGACCGCTCCCCCACCCTCGACGAGCTCAGCGCCGGCATGGAGCGCCTGAACCGCGCGGATCTGCTTGCCCAGCAGGATAATTCGGCGATGCTGGTGATCAACGGCGCCGACGACTACTTCGTCCCGCAGTCCGACACCCTGGACTTCCGTGGGCGCCGCGACACCGAGGTGCACCTGATCGAGGGCACCGGCCACGTCGCCATGAGCAAAGCCCCCGAGGTGGTGCCGAAGGTCATCGCCTGGGTCCGCGGGCAAATGGCGTCGCCGGCGTGACGCATCCGGCAAGCTCGCCGAACGCCAGCAAATCGCCGTCTGGATAACGGTTTTCTCCGCGGGTCGTCCCCTGCCGGGGCCGTCGGGGACACGTCGCGAGGCCGTCGCGAGGCCGTCGCCCAATCCGGCGCCGTTTGCCGCCGATGAGTATGTTTTGGGCCATGGCTTCCAACGACACAGAGAACCGCAATTGGTCGGAGGGTGACGTCCCGGATCAGAGCGGCCGCGTCGTCGTCATCACCGGCGCGAACACCGGCATCGGCTACGAGACGGCCGCCGTGCTGGCCTACCGCGGCGCCCACGTCGTGCTGGCGGTGCGCAACCTGGAGAAGGGCAACGCGGCGCTGGCGCGCATCGTCGCCGCCAGCCCGCGCGCGGATGTCACGCTGCAGCAGCTCGACCTGACCTCGCTGGACGCCGTCCGGTCGGCGGCCGACGCGCTGCGCTCGGCCTACCCGCGCATCGACCTGCTGATCAACAACGCCGGGGTGATGTGGACGCCCAAGCAGCTCACCGCGGACGGCTTCGAATTGCAGTTCGGCACCAACCATCTGGGCCACTTCGCGCTGACCGGGCTGCTGCTCGACAACCTGCTGGTGGTGCGGGACTCGCGGGTGGTGACGGTCAGCAGCCTCGGCCACCGGCTGCGGGCCGCGATCCACTTCGACGACTTGCAGTGGGAACGCGGATACGACCGCATCGCCGCCTACGGGCAATCCAAGCTGGCCAACCTGCTGTTCACCTACGAACTGCAGCGCCGGCTGGCCGCCAGGGCCGACGCGAAGACCATCGCGGTCGCGGCGCACCCGGGCGGCTCCAACACCGAGCTGGCCCGCAACCTGCCCGGCGTCCTCCGGCCGGTGAAGGCCGTGCTGGGGCCGGTGCTGTTCCAGAGCCCGGCCATGGGAGCGCTGCCGACGCTGCGGGCGGCCACCGACGCGGCCGTGCAGGGCGGGCAGTACTACGGCCCGGCCGGCTTCCTCGAGCAGCGCGGCCGCCCGAAGCTGGTCGAGTCCAGCGCGCAGTCCCACGACGAGGACTTGCAGCGTCGGCTCTGGGCCGTCTCCGAGGAACTCACCGGCGTCAGCTTCCCCGTCTGACCCGGGAGATAATGGCTCCGATGCGCTCAGTCGCCGAACATCAGCGGGTCGTCACCGAGTTGATTCGCGCGCGGCCGCCGGCCGCCGTGCCGCTGACCGAGGCCCAGGGCCTGGTCCTGGCCGAGGACGTGGTGGCGCGCCTGGCTCTGCCGGTCTTCGACAACTCCGCAATGGACGGCTACGCGGTGCGCGCCGAGGACACCTCCGGCGCAACGCCCGACCAGCCGGTGCTGCTGCCCGTCGCCGAGGACATACCGGCCGGGCGCACCGACGAACTGACGCTGCGGCCCGGGACGGCGCACCGCATCATGACGGGCGCGCCACTGCCGGCCGGGGCGACGGCTGTCGTTCCGGTAGAGGACACCGACGGCGGCGTGGACGTGGTGGCGATCCGCGCGCCCCGCGACGCCGGCAAGCACATCCGCCGCGCCGGCGAGGACGTCTCCCCCGGCACCACCGTCCTGCGCCGGGGTCAGGTGGTGACCCCGGCCGTGCTCGGCCTGGCCGCGGCGCTGGGCATCGCCGAGTTGCCGGTGATCCCGCGCCAGCGGGTGCTGGTGATCTCGACCGGTTCGGAGCTGGTGACGCCGGGCACCGCACTGCTGCCGGGGCAGATCTACGAGTCCAACTCGATCATGCTGGCCGGGGCCGTTCGGGATGCGGGCGCCGAATTGGTCGCCGTCGCGACCGCGGAAGACGAAGTGGCCCAGTTCAGTTCGATCATCGACCGCTACGCGGGTGACGCCGACCTGATCATCACCAGCGGCGGCGTCAGCGCCGGGGCCTACGAGGTGGTCAAGGATGCGTTCGGGCGCGAGGGCGACCAGGGCGTGGAGTTCGTCAAGGTCGCCATGCAGCCGGGCATGCCACAGGGCGTGGGGCGGGTGGCCGGCGCGACGATCGTCACGCTGCCCGGCAACCCGGTCAGCGCGCTGGTGTCCTTCGAGGTGTTCATCCGGCCCGCGTTGCGCAGGGCGATGGGCCTGCCGGACCCGGACCGCCCGCACCGCACCGCGGTTCTCGCCGAGTCGCTGACGTCGCCGCGCGGCAAGCGCCAGTTCCGCCGCGCGGTGCTCAACGACGACGCCAGCACCGTCACCAGCTACGGGCCGCCGGCGTCGCATCACCTGCGCTGGCTGGCGTCGGCGAATGGGCTGCTGGACATCCCCGAGGACGTCGTCGAGGTACCCGAAGGGACCCGGCTGCAGGTGTGGGATCTGCGCTAGCCGGGCGACGATGCAACCCGCGCACGAGGAGTCCGGCAACCAGGCTCAGCCGGCGGGCGTGGCCACGTCCCGGTGGAAGTCGTCGGCCTTGTCGAAGGCCGGGGTGCAGCGGATCGCGATGCCGACGATCGCCATCATCACCGGGATGGTGACCAGCGCCGCCGACAGGCCCACCCGACTCGACAGGTGGCCGATCAGCGGCGGCCCCAGCAGGTAGCCCAGCCAACCGGTCGCGGCGACGATGGCGATCGCCGAGCCGGCGCCGCTCGCGCCGTAGGCCGCGCTGAAGGCGGTGGGCACCAGCAGCGCCACACCGACGCCCAGCGCGGCGAAACCGAGCACGCTGACCCAGGCGCTGGGGGCCACCAGCGTGACGCCCATGCCCGCGACGGCCACCAGCGCGAGCGCGGGCAGCAGCCGGCGGCTGGACACCCGGGCGTGCAGCCGGGACGCGCCGAACCGGGTGATGACCATCGCACCCGTGTAGGCGGCGTAGCTCAGCGCGGCGACGCTCGGGCCGGCGCCGATCACGTTGCGCAGGTAGTTGGCCGACCAGTCGGTGGCGGCGCCCTCGCAGAGAAACGACGCGAACGACACGGCCGCCAGGATCGCCACCGCCGGCGTCATCCAGGCCCGCTTGCCCCGGCCCGGTTCCGCCGGCGCGGCAACGGAATCGGCCGCGTCGGGGATAAGGTGTCGGGTCCGGGGTTCCACCACGATCAGGACGACCAGCCCCAGCACCGTCAGCTGGCCGGTCAGCCCGATGCCCGCGCTGACGCACGCCGCGCCGATCAGGGCGCCCACCAACGTCCCGACGCTCCACATGCCGTGGAACCGTGCCATGATCGGAGCCCTGGCGAGCCGCTCGACCGTGCCGGCCTGGGTGTTCATCGCGACGTCCAGCGCCCCCTGGAACAGCCCCCACAGCGCCAGCGCGCCGAACAGCGCGGCCGCGGAGCCGGACAGGCCCACCGTCGCTCCGGCCGCGACATAGCCGGCCACCGTGATCGGGATCAGCCGGTGACTGCCCCAGCGGGGCGGCGCCCAGTGGCTGAGCAGGGTGGCCACCACCGAGCCCAGCGGCGCGCCGAACAGCGCCGTGCCGAGCGCCGCGTCGGAAAGGCCGAGCTCGGCCTTCACGTGGGGAATGTGTGCGGCCCAGGACGAGAACACCAGACCGTGCGCGATGAAGACGATGGTGACCGTGGCTTTCGCCCGGCGCAACCGTGTTGCCCGCCGATCGTTCGATTGCATGTCGAAGGTGGGCGTTCCCCCTGCGGGCGTCTACGAATCAGCCGCGCGCTCCGTAAGATGGCCGCGTGGCACGACGCCCCCGCACTATCGGCCCCTCTGCTCAGGACCCGGGCTTCAGCCCGCAACACGCGCTCGAGCTGGTGCGCTCCGCGATCCCACCGGTGCATCCGGCCGGCCGGCCGTTCATCGGCGCCGGGCTGGCGCTGGCGCTGGTCGGGCGCAGGCATCGATGGGTGCGACGGGCGGGCCTGCTGGCCGCCGGGGCGTGTGCGGGATTCTTCCGTCACCCCCCGCGGGTGCCACCCACCCGGTCCGGCGCCATCGTCGCACCCGCCGACGGCGAGATCTGCGTGATCGACTTCGCCGCTCCGCCCGCCGAACTCGGCATGGGCGACGCGCCCCTACCGCGGGTCAGCATCTTCCTGTCGCTGCTGGACGCCCACGTGCAACGCGCCCCGGTCAGCGGCGAGGTGATCGCCGTACAGCACCGGCCGGGCCGATTCGGCTCGGCCGACCTGGCCGCGGCGAGCACCGAGAACGAACGCACCAGCCTGCACCTGCGCACCGCCAGCGGCGCGGACGTCGTGGCGGTACAGGTCGCCGGGCTGCTGGCCCGGCGCATCATCTGCGACGCGCACGTCGGCGACAAGCTGTCGATCGGTGACACCTACGGCCTGATCCGGTTCGGCTCCAGGCTGGACACCTACCTGCCGCCGGGCGCCGAGCCGCTGGTGAAGGTGGGCCAGCGCGCGATCGCCGGCGAGACCGTCCTGGCCGAGCTGCCATGATCAGCAAGCCGCGCGGCCGGCCGGCGGTCAACCTGCAGATCCTGCCGAGCGCGATGACGGTGCTCTCGGTGTGCGCGGGGCTGACCTCGATCCGGTTCGCCCTCGAACACCAGCCCAAGGCCGCGATGGCGCTGATCGCGGCGGCCGCCATCCTGGACGGACTCGACGGGCGGGTGGCCCGCATCCTGGACGCCCAGTCGCGGATGGGCGAGGAGATCGACTCGCTGGCCGACGCGGTGAACTTCGGTGTGACCCCGGCGATCGTGCTCTACGTGACGCTGCTGACCAACTCGCCGGCCGGCTGGGTGGTGATCCTGCTCTACGCGGTCTGCGTGGTGCTGCGGCTGGCACGATTCAACGCCCTGCAGGACGACGGCAGCCAGCCGTCCTACGCGCACGAGTTCTTCGTCGGCATGCCCGCGCCGGCCGGCGCGATCTCGATGATCGGTCTCATCGGACTCAAGCTGCAGTTCGGTGACGGCTGGTGGACGTCGCCGCTGTTCCTGTGCATCTGGATCACCGGGACCTCGATCCTGATGGTCAGCAAGATTCCGATGCGCAAGATGCACGCGGTCGCGGGGGGGGGGGGGGGGGGGGGGGGGGGGGGGGGGGGGGGGGGGGGGGGGGGGGGGGGGGGGGGGGGGGGGGGGGGGGGGGGGGGGTGGTGAAATTGGGGGGACCAGGGAGCGGGGCCGGGGCGACA
>NZ_BAAGDE010000025.1:0-69503 GCF_054660795.1 Mycobacterium sp. MUNTM1 | reverse complement strand
GTTTCCGTGGGCTCTTTCATCCCGGGGCCCTCTTTCCTGATGGCCAGAATTATCCCTTGCCAAAAGTCGCCCGGGGGGGCGGTGCCGCGCCGTGGGGGGGCACCGCTGCTGGCGGTCCTGGCGATCTGCGCGGCGGCCGCGGTGCTGGCGCCCTACGTCTTGATCTGGGTGATCATCGTCGCCTACCTGTGCCACGTGCCGTTCGCCATCCGCAACTCGCGCTGGCTGGCCGCGCACCCCGAGGCGTGGGACGACGCGCCCAAGCAACGCCGCGCCGCCCGGCGGGCGATCCGCCGGGCACAACCCAACCGCCGGTCGGTGGCGCGGCTGGGCCTGCGCAAGCCGGGCAGGCGCTTGCCGTGAGTCGCTCCGGCGACGATGCGCACCGCGCCGGTTCGGCCCGTCAGCTCACGCTGACCGCCCGGCTGAACACCTCCGCCGTCGACTCCCGCCGCGGCGTCGTTCGGCTGCATCCGAATGCCATTGCCGCACTGGGCATTCGGGAATGGGACGCGGTGTCGCTGATCGGGGCGCGCACCACGGCGGCCGTCGCGGGCCTGGCCGGACCGGACACGCCGGTCGGCACCGTGCTGCTCGACGACGTGACCCTGTCCAACGCGGGACTGCGCGAGGGCACCCCGGTGGTGGTCGGCACGGTCACCGTCTACGGCGCGCGGTCGGTGACGCTGTCCGGCTCGGCGCTGGCCACCCAGTCGATCTCGCCGGTCACGCTGCGACAAGCCTTGCTGGGCAAGGTGATCACCGTGGGCGACGCCGTATCGCTGCTGCCCCGCGACCTGGGCCCCGGCACCTCGACGTCACAGGCTGCCGCCGCGCTGGCCACCGCGGTCGGCATCAGCTGGACCTCCGAGCTGCTGACAGTCACCGGCGTCGACCCCGACGGGCCGGTGAGCGTGCAGCCCAACTCGCTGGTCACCTGGGGCGCCGGCGTGCCGTCCGGTGCCGCGGCCGCGCCGCGGATCTCGGTCGAAGTCGCCAAGCCGGAGATGGTCGTCGAGGAACTGAAAGGCACTCAGCCGCAAGCGGCCAAGCTCGTCGAATGGCTCAAGCTCGCGCTCGACGAACCGCACCTGCTCAAGACACTGGGTGCCGGCGCCAACCTCGGCGTGCTGGTGTCGGGCCCGGCCGGGGTGGGCAAGGTGACGCTGGTGCGCGCGGTATGCGGCGACCGCAGGCTGGTCACCCTGGACGGCCCGGAGGTCGGCGCGCTGGGCGCCGAAGACCGGGTCAAGGCCGTGGCTTCGGCGGTGCAGACCGTCCGCGACGGTGGCGGCGTGCTGCTGATCACCGACGTCGACGCCCTGCTGCCGGCCACCGCCGAGCCGGTGGCCTCGCTGATCCTGGGCGAGTTGCGCAATGCCGTGGCCACCGAGGGCGTCGCCCTGATCGCCACCTCCGCCCGACCCGACCAGCTCGACGCCCGGCTGCGGGCCCCCGACCTGTGCGACCGCGAGCTGGGCCTGCCGCTGCCCGACGCCGGCACCCGCAAAGCGCTGCTGGAGTCGTTGCTACGCAACGTCCCCACCGGCGATCTCGACCTCGACGAAATAGGCTCGCGTACACCGGGTTTCGTCGTCGCCGATCTGGCCGCGCTGGTGCGCGAGGCGGCGCTGCGAGCGGCGTCGCGGGCCAGCGCCGACGGTCGGCCGCCCGAACTGAAACAGGAGGACCTGATCGGTGCGCTCACCGTCATCCGGCCGCTGTCCCGCTCGGCCACCGAGGAAGTCAGCGTCGGCAACGTCACCCTCGATGACGTCGGCGACATGGCCGAGGCCAGACAGGCGCTGACCGAGGCCGTGCTGTGGCCGTTACACCATCCGGACACGTTCGCCCGGCTGGGCGTCGAGCCACCGCGCGGCGTGCTGCTGTACGGGCCACCGGGCTGCGGCAAGACCTTCATCGTGCGGGCACTGGCCAGCACCGGGCAGCTGTCGGTGCATGCCGTCAAGGGCTCCGAGCTGATGGACAAATGGGTCGGCAGCTCTGAAAAGGCGGTGCGCGAACTGTTTCGGCGGGCCCGGGATTCGGCACCGTCGCTGATCTTCCTCGATGAGGTGGACGCGCTGGCGCCGCGGCGTGGGCAGAGCTTCGATTCGGGCGTGACCGATCGAGTGGTCGCCGCGCTGCTGACCGAGCTGGATGGGGTCGACCCGCTGCGCGACGTGGTCGTGCTGGGCGCCACCAACCGGCCGGATCTCATCGACCCCGCGCTGCTGCGGCCAGGCCGGCTGGAGCGGCTGGTCTTCGTCGAGCCGCCCGAAGCGGCGGCCCGCGGCGAAATCCTGCGCACGGCAGGCAAATCCATTCCGCTGAGCGGCGACGTCGACCTGGACGAGGTGGCGGCCGGGCTCGGCGGCTACAGCGCCGCCGACTGCGTGGCGCTGCTACGGGAGGCCGCGCTGACCGCGATGCGCCGATCTATCGACGCCACCGACGTGACGGCCGCCGACCTCGCGACTGCGCGCGAAAACGTCCGCCCCTCTTTGGATCCCGCGCAGGTCGAGGCGCTACGCGCGTTCGCCAAAGCTCTGTAGCACGGCCAGCGCCGAGGACGCCACGTCCTTTTCCAGCCAGCTCGGCATCGGGTCGTCACGCGCGTGGCGCCGCACCACGGCGTAGGGCAGGTCGGCCACCGCTCGCGCGACCGCGTCGACGGAGCGCGGCCTGTTGTTGCCATACAGTTGGCGGGCCAGCGCCGCGACGTGCTGCGTCAGTGGGGCGTTCATCGCGGCGAGCGTCCGCTGGAAGGCCGCGTCGGGCTCGCCGTCGAGCAGGTCGCCGGGCCGGACCGTCAACAGCAGCCGCGCATCGTCGGGCAGGGCGCGCGCGAAGCCGACGGCGGCCACGGCCATCGCCACGGCGGTCGCCGTCGGGGTGTCGCCCTGCGCCGCCAGCGCGCGCGCCTGGAAGCGTTCGAGGGCCCGCAGCCACGCCGCGGTGAGGATGCCGTCGCGGTTGCCGAACCGGTGATACAACGTGCCCGCCGGCGCGCCACTGGCTTTCGCGATGGCGGCCACGCTGGCCGCGCGCGGGCCGCCGTCGAGCACCAGCGCCCGGGCCGCGTCGAGAATCACATCGGTTTCGTGCTTCCGCGGAGGAGCCATGATCTAGTATATTCCTTCTATATGGAACGATTACCCTATATCGATGAGCATGCCATAACCATCGACGCCAACCGCGACGACACGTGGGCGGCGCTGCTGCGGGTGATGTGCCGCGACCCGCACGACCCGTCGACCGTGCCCTTCGGCTTCGTCCTGGACGAGGCCCGACCACCGGCGCGATTCGCGCTCAAGGGCCGCCACTGGTTCGCCGTCTACCGATGGGTCTTCGAGCTGGACGCGGTGGACGGCTCCTCGCGAACCCGGGTGCGGGCGGCGACCTGGGCGGACTTCCCCGGCATCCATGGCAAGGCCTACCGTGCGCTGGTGATTGGGACCGGAGGGCACCGCATCGTCGTGCGGCGAACCCTGAAACGCGTTGCGGCAGCGGTGCTCGACGCGCGGGCCCAGACCGGCGAGACCGCGGCCGACTACGTGGACGTCTTCGAAGTGCCGATCACCGCCGGCGACACGCGCACGGCCGAACAAGCCTTTCGCGACGGACTCGGCGACAGGCCGGGCGCGGGCGGAAAGCTCGTGTTGTGGGTCCACCGCAACGTGCTGCGGTTGCGCCTGGGTCCGTCGCGCTCCGCCGGTCACCTGATCGGCTGGCCGATCGTCCGGTCGGATCCCGACGAGCTGGTGTTGGCGACGCGCGGGCCGCTGATGCGCGGGGAGCTGACGCTGCGCCGCCAGGACGGCCGACGCGCGGTGCTCACCACCCGGCTGCACTATCGCCGCCGGATAGCCGCCCCGGCGGTCTGGGCGTTGATCGGTCCGCTGCATCGGGTCGTGGCGCCGCGGCTGATGCGGCGCAGCGCGCGACGGGGTCGTGTCCCGGCGGGGATAAGTTAGGCGGCATGACCGAACACCCGACCGCGCTGCAGGTCGTCGACGGAATCGATTTGTCCGGCAAGACATGTGTGATCACCGGCGCATCGTCGGGTCTGGGCCGCGCGTCGGCCCGGGCGCTGGCGGCCGCGGGCGCGCATGTCGTCCTGGCCGCCCGCAACCGCGAAGCGCTCGCGGAGGCGGCCCACTGGATCGCCGCCGAGATACCCGGAGCCCGGACATCCACGGTGCAGCTCGACCTCACCGCGCTGTCCGGCGTTCGCGCGGCGGCCGCCGCGATCGCGGGCATCACCCCGGTCGTCGATGTGCTGATGAACAACGCCGGCGTCATGTTCACACCGTTCGGCCGCACCCGGGATGGCTTCGAATTGCAGATCGGGACAAACCATTTCGGACACTTCGAGCTCACCCGGCTGCTCGTCCCGCAGCTCGCCGCCGCCGGTGGACATGCCCGGGTCGTCGCCCTGTCGTCGGGTGGCCACATGATGGGTGACGTCGACTTCGGCGACCCGAACTGGGAGCGGCGCGACTACGACAAGTTCGCCGCCTATGGAGCATCCAAGACGGCCAACATCCTGCACGCCGTGGAGGCGGACCGGCGCCTGCGCGGTGCCGGAATCCGTGCCTACGCCGTGCATCCGGGCACCGTGGCCACTTCGCTCGCGAGGTACATGTCACGCACGGATTTCTCCCAGTTGCGCAAGCTCGCCGCCGAAAACAGCCCCGAACCCTCCGACGGCCGCCTCGACTTCGTCACGCCCGACCAAGGGGCGGCGACGCAGGTGTGGGCGGCGGTCAGCCCGCAGCTGGCCGACCGGGGTGGCCTCTACCTGGAGGACTGCCGGATCAGCGAAGCCGCGCCGCACGCCCGCGACCCACGGCGCGCGACCGAACTATGGGATCTCTCCGAGAGGCTGTGTGCCGCAAGCTGACCGTTCATAGCTCGGGCAACGGCGCCCAGTCGCGGGACAACTGCGCGGTGAAGCGCGGCGCACGACGATCGAGGAATGCGGCGACGCCCTCGGCGGCGTCGGCGCCGCCCATCACCCGTTCGTGCAGCAGGGTTTCCAGCGCGGCGACCTGGCGCGGCGTGTAGCGATTGATGGCGGTGTCCCACAGCAGGCGTTTGCACATCGCCGCCGACATCGGCGCGACGTTGACCGCGATGTCGCGGGCGACGGTCAGCGCATGGTCGAGCACCTGCCCGGCGGGCAACGAGCGGTTGGCGACACCGAGCTCGGCGGCCTCGGCGCCGCCGAATGTGCGCCCGGTGAGCAGGATGTCGGCGGCCACCCCGAGGGTGGTCAACTGGGTCAGCGTCCAGTGCGACATGCAGTCCGGCAGCACACCCCGGCGCACCTGCACCACACCGTATTTCGCGTCCTCGGCGACGATGCGGATGTCGGCCTGCAGCGCGATGGTCAGCCCGATGCCGATGGCGTGGCCGTTGACCGCGGCGATCACCGGTTTGCGCAACTCGAACGCCGCCGGGGTGATCGGCGAGGCCGAGAACGTGCCATCGTCCGCGGGCGCGTCGAACGGGCTCGCGTCGCCGGAGAAATCGGCGCCGGCGCAGAAGGCGCGCCCGGCGCCGGTCAGCACGATGGCCCGGACGTCATCGTCTTCGTCGCACTCCCGGTACGCGCGGCCCAGCAGCTCGCCCATCTCGGCGGTGTAGGCGTTGAGCCGGTCGGGCCGATTGAGCGTGAGTACCGCTACGCCCGAATCGATTTCGACGGTCAGGTCGGTGCTCACGGCAGCGCGGGCACCCGGTGCAGGGCGCCGATCATGTCGGCGACATCCGCGGGGCGGGGGGTGTAACCCGGGAAGTAACAGCACACCTCGTCGGCGTGCTCGCCGAACCGGGCGGCGATCTGCTCGGCACACTGCTCGGGCGTCCCCACGAACCCGATCCGGGCCACCATCTCGTCGGTGATCAGCCCGCGCATCTCGGCGAAGCGGGCCTGCTTGGACAGCGCGTTGAGGTCGGGCTGGACGTCGTCCCAACCCTCGACCTGCAGCACGGGCAAGTACGCCGGCGTGGAGCCGTAGAACGCGATGAGCGAGCCCACCCCGTCGATCGCGGTCGCCAGGTCGGCCTCGTCGCGGCCGACCGCCACCATGGCCTGGGCGATGATCTGAAACTCGGTCAACGTCCGCCCCGAGCGGCGCAGCCCCTCACCGATGGCGGGCACGGTGCGCTCGGCGAAATGACGGGCACTGTTGAACGGCATCACCAGCAGGCCATCGGCAGCCTCGGCGGCGGTGCGCGTCATCACCGGCCCCAGCGCACCCAGCAGCACCGGCGGCGGCCCGAACGGGTTGGGGCCGGGATTGAAGTTGGGCGCCATGATGGTGTGCGTGTAGAACTCGCCGCGGAAGTCCAAGCGGGCCTTGCCTTCCCATGCGGCGAAGATCGCCTTGATCGCGGCGATGGCTTCGGCCATCCGCGGCGCGGGCCGGTCCCAGCTGCTGCCGTAACGCTTCTCGATGTGCGCCTTGATCTGCGAGCCGAGGCCGAGCCGGAATCGGCCGCCGCTGCAGAGCTGCAGGTCGTAGGCGGAGTGCGCCATGTGTAACGGGCTGCGCGGCGGGGCGATCGCCACGTTGGTCATCAGGTCCAGGCCGGTCGTTCCGGCGGCGATCAGCAGCGGGAAGAAGACGTCGTGCTGGCCCTCGAAGGTGAACAATCCGTCTGCGCCCATCGCGGCGATCTCGGCGGCGCTCGCCGCCGCCTGCGCCGGCGAACCGCTGACCTGGAGATGTACCTTCATGCACCCGTCCTATTTCCCACACCGGTCATTCGGAAAGCTGAAACTCCACCACCTCGGCGACCGCGTCCACAGCCTCGCGCAGCGCGGCCAGGCGGTCGGCGGCCGTCGGCGCCGACAGCACCGAATAGCGATCGGCCGTGCCGATCGGGATGCGAGACGCCAACGCGAACAGGCGCTTTCCCGCCGGGCCGCCCCGGTCGTCGCCCAGGATCACGTCGCGGCCGGGGAGCTTGATGTCGCGAGCCTGCGCGATCCGTTCGAACAGCGCCATGGCCCGGTCTTCGACCTCGAGCAGCTGATCGTCGGTCACCGCAGCGCCGGGCTCGTCGGGCCACGGGGTGACCGTCGCCCGGGGATACGGGTCGTCGGGCAACCACTCGGACACCCGAATGCGGTCCCCGGTATGGCAATTCAGCACGTAACGCCCGGCGCCTTGGTCGACGCATTCGATGATCCGGGACAGGACACCGACGTCGCAGCGCGCATCGCCGCCACCGACCTCGCGCCCGCGGGAGATCAGCACCACGCCGAACGGCTCGCCGATGTCCATACAGTGCCGCACCAGCGCGCCGTACCGGGGCTCGAAGATCCGCAATGGCAGGGCCTGGTCGGGCAGCAGCACCGACTCCAGCGGAAACATCGCCAGCTCAAGGGGTTCCGTCATCAGATGTCCAGTTCGGCCACCAGCGCGTCGACGACCGCACGCAGGTCGCCGTCGTGTTCCTCGGCCACCCGGCGCTGCCGCTGATAGGAGGCACCCTGCCGTGGGATATCGGCCACCGCGGCCAGCTCGTCGACGCAGTTCAACTTCTTGGCCACCGGCTCCAGCCGGTTCAGCACGTCGTCGAGATCCTCGGTGACCAATCGCTCGTTGCTGTCGGCGTCCAGGATGATCACCGCGTCCAGGCCGTAACGGGCGGCGCGCCACTTGTTCTCCTGGTTATGCCAGGGCGGCATGCTCGGCAGCGACTCGTCGGCTTCCAGCCGGCGATCCAGGTCGACCACCAGGCAGTGCGTCAGCGCGACCAGCGCACCCAGCTCGCGCAGGTTGGACACGCCGTCGCAGATGCGCATCTCGATCGTGCCCAGGTGCGGGGAAGGCCTGATGTCCCAACGCACTTCGTCGACGTGGTCGATGATGCCGGTCTTCTTCTGGTCGTAGACGAAGCGTTCGAATTCCGCCCACGTCTGGAATTGGAACGGCAGCCCCGCGGTGGGGAGCTGCTGAAACATCATCGCCCGGTTGCTGGCGTACCCGGTGTCCACACCCGTCCACCACGGCGACGACGCCGACAGCGCCAGCAGGTGCGGGTAGTAGTTCAGCAGCGACGTCATGATCGGCATCACCTTGTTCGGCGAGGAGATGCCGACGTGCACGTGCACACCCCAGATCAGCATCTGCCGTCCCCACCACTGGGTGCGCTTGATCAGTTCGGCGTAGCGCGGTGCGTCGGTCAGCTTCTGAGTAGTCCACTGCGCGAACGGGTGTGCGCCGGCGCAGAACAGCTCCATGCCCCGCTCGCGCACGACGCGGCGCGCCGGACCCAGGGTCTGCCGCAGATCCTCCATCGCCTCACCCGCGGAGCGACAGATGCCGGTGACCACCTCGACAGTGTTGCGCAGCAATTCCTTGTGTACGCGCGGATTTTCGCCGATCTCGGCGATCACCGCGGTGGCCTCGTTGCTCAGGTCGCGGGTGTGCGCGTCGACGAGGGCGAACTCCCACTCGACCCCGAGGGTCGGCCGTGCCGAGCGGGCGAAGTCGATGTGGGTGTTGGCCCTGTTAGCCGGCACCGATGACACCGCACGCCACCCGCTTGCCGGGGTCACCGGTACTCATCGTCATGTCGTTGGGGCCCGGATTGGTCTGGTTGTTGCTTCCGGCGTTGGCGGAGGTGGCCGCACCGGCGTGGATGATGATTGCGGTCTTCTGCCCGGTGAGCAGATCCTCCATGGCGAACGCGTCCGTGGTGGTCATCAGCGTGCCGGCGCCGTCCTTGCGCACCTGCAACGGGGGCAGGGCTCCGCTGGCCGGCTCGCCCGCGTGCCCGGGCGCCTGGAAGTGGTCACCGGCGGACAGGAAGTCGCCGGGCGCGCCGCCGGTCGGGGCGACCGAGTTGGGTTCGCACTTGCCGACCTTGTGGATGTGCATGTCGTGGAAGCCCGGCGTGAGCACGCCGTTGGCCGTCGTCTCGATGGTGATGGTGGCGTAGCCGTTGTTGAATTCGAATTTCGCGGTGGCGACCTGCGTCCCGTCCGGCGCCTTCAGGTGCGTGGTGATGCTCGGCGCCGTCGCGGGCCCCGGCTCGGAGGCCTTGGCCTCCGAGGGTGACGGCGATCCGGTCCAGACCGCGGGGGTGGTACCCGGAACCGACGACGCGTTCTGAGGCGACGAGCAGGCGCCGAGCAGCGCGACACAACCGGCCAGAACCAACGGAGGCAGCTTAGGCATAGCCAGCAGCCTAGCCCGGCGACGATGCGAGCCGGAACGGCTCGCGGCGGAGTCGGGCCATCAAGCCCAGCCCGGCGATTAGCCCGCGACGAGGACGATGACGCCCGGCGGCTCGCCGCTGAGTGCGGGGATTCGCGGTTCGACGGGCGCGCCCAAATTCTTGCCCACCGCATCGGCGGTGGCGTGCTCGTCGCCGGCGTCGGTGTAGTAGACCGTGGTGGCGGAGACGTCCGGCACGGTCATGTTGTCGACCTTGGTGACTTTGAAACCGGCGGACGTCAGCTGGTCCTTGGTGCGCGCGGCGACACCCTCTTTCGAGGAGATGTTGTAGATCTGCACCTCTGCCTGGGTGCTGGCCGGCTTGTTGGTGGGCGACGCCGACGCCGAGCTGGTGGCGCTCGCGCTGGACCCCGCGGACGCCGAATCGTCGTCGGAGCTCCCGGACGAACCCAGGGCCTGCCAACCGAGCAGCAGGAAAATGACGCCGAGGAACAACAGCACCATCACCATGGCCCGCAGGGGCAGCCCGGTGGAGTCGGGAACTCGTTCTTTCATCGACCCCTACTGTAACGAGTCAGGTCACCTCGAAGCCGAGGCGCCGCGCCGCACGTGCCTTCTGCCTGCTAGCGCGCAGCCGGCGCAGCCGTTTCACCAGCATCGGGTCGGCGGCCAGCGCCTCGGGCCGATCGACGAGCGCGTTGAGCACTTGGTAGTAACGCGTCGCCGACATGGAGAACAACTCCTTGATGGCGTCTTCCTTCACACCGGCGAACTTCCACCACTGGCGCTCGAAGGCCAGGATGTCGTGCTCGCGGCGGGTCAGCCCATCTGCGATCTCAGAGTCGTCCCCCGATCGATTTGCCCGCGCCATGGCGCTGTCCATATCGCTTCCCCTGGACCCTTTCGGCGAATTCCGAACTGCTCGAATGACTTGACTTAGCTAAGGGCGTCTTTCGGCGAATATTGAAACACGCGCCAAACCCTCAAGCCGTCATCCAGACCCGCGAGTCGGCCGATTGGCCAAGATTGCCCAGACTCCGATCGCAGGCTGAGCGGCCCGCGGGCGTGCGGTAGCTTAGCCGACCATGGCCGTCGTTCCGATCCGCATCGTGGGAGATCCCGTCCTGCATACCCCGACACAGCCGGTGCCGGTCGCTGCCGACGGTTCACTGCCCGCGGACCTGGCCGAGTTGATCGCGAACATGTACGACACCATGGACGCGGCGCACGGGGTGGGGCTGGCGGCCAACCAGATCGGGGTCGGCCTGCGGGTCTTCGTCTACGACTGCGCCGACGACCGGGGCCGCACCGAGCGCCGCCGCGGTGTCGTCGTCAATCCGGTCCTGGAAACCTCCGAGATACCCGAGACCATGCCCGACCCGGACAACGATGACGAGGGCTGCCTGTCGGTGCCCGGCGAGTCCTTTCCGACCGGCCGCGCCAAGTGGGCCCGCGTCACCGGGCTCGACGCCGACGGCCAGCCGATCTCGATCGAAGGCAACGACCTGTTCGCGCGGATGCTGCAGCACGAGACGGGGCACCTGGACGGCTTCCTCTATCTGGACCGACTCATCGGCCGGCACGCCCGCAGCGCGAAACGTGCCGTCAAATCCCACAACTGGGGCGTACCGGGCCTCTCCTGGATGCCCGGCGAGGGACCGGACCCCTTCGGTCACTGATGGTTTTGTGGCCCGACCCGGGAACCCGGGTGACGGTTCGCTATCGCCGCCCGGCCGGTTCGGTGCCGCCGTTGACCGACGCGGTGGGCCACCTCCTGGCGGTCGACCCGGTAGTGCGGGTGCAGACGAAGACCGGCGCGGTCGTCGAGTTCGCCCCCGCCGACGCGGTCGCCTTGCGGGTGCTCACCGACACCCCCATCCGCACGTCGCAGATCCGCGCGCTCGAGCATGCCGCCGCCGCGGCCTGGCCGGGCGCGGAGCACTCCTGGCTGGACGGCTGGCTGCTGCGAGCCGGCCACGGCGTCGGGCTCGCCGCCAATTCCGCGGTGCCGCTGGATCTTTCGGCCCAGGTAAGCACCGTCCCGGCGATCGTCGACTGGTATGAGCGCCGCGGCCTCGCGCCGCGACTGGCCCTGCCCGATCGGATGCTGCCGACACCGCCCGGGCTGACCGGCGAATGCACGGAACGTGTTGTGGTGCGCGATCTTTCCGGCGCGCCAGCCCGCGCCGCCGGCCCGTCCGTTGCCTTGTCAGCGCGCCCCGATGACGCGTGGCTGCGGGTATCCGGCGGCGACATCCCGATCGACGTGCTCACCGCCGTGATCGACGGCGAGCTCGCGTTCGCGCGCCACGGCGAGGAAGCGGTCGCGCGCGCCGCGGTGACCGGCGCGCCCGATGGCGCGCGCTGGGTGGGCATCTCGTGCCTGCGCTTCGCGGACGCCGACGAGCGGACGGCGGCGAACGTATGCGAGGCGCTGCTGGCGTGGGGCGCCGCGCGCGGCGCGACGCGAGGCTACCTGCGGGTGCCAGACACCGGCGCGACGACGCTCGCCGCGGCACTGGATTTCCGGCTGCACCACCGCCGCCGCTACGTCCCGGTGCGCCCCGGCGACTGGGATAGCGTCTAGTCATGCCCGACCAGACGCTTGATGGCGGCGACCCGCCGCGTCCGGCTTCGCCGCTGCGGCTTGCCACCTGGAACGTCAACTCGATTCGCTCCCGGCTGCCCCGCGTCGTCGACTGGCTGGCCCGCGCCGACGTCGACGTGCTGGCGATGCAGGAGACCAAGTGCTCCGACGGCCAGTTCCCCACCCTGCCGTTCTTCGAACTCGGCTACGAGGTGGCCCACGTCGGTTTCAATCAATGGAACGGAGTGGCCATCGCGTCGCGCGTCGGCCTCGACGATGTGCAGATCGGCTTCGACGGCCAGCCCACCTGGAGCAGCAAGCCCGAAGTCGCCGCCACTGCGGAGGCCCGCGCCCTGGCCGCCACGTGCGGCGGCGTCCGGATGTGGAGCCTCTACGTTCCCAACGGACGCGCCCTGGGCGACCCACACTACACCTACAAACTGGAATGGCTTGCCGCACTGCGTGATTCGGCGGCAGGTTGGCTGCGCGACGATCCCACCGCCGCGATCGCGCTGGCCGGTGACTGGAACATCGCCCCGCAAGACGACGACGTCTGGAGTATGGAGTTCTTTGCCGGCGCCACGCACGTCTCGGAGCCCGAGCGACGCGCGTTCGAAGCCATCGTCGAGGCGCAATTCGCCGACGTGGTGCGCCCTTTCGCGCCCGGCCCCGGGGTCTACACGTACTGGGACTACACCCAGTTGCGGTTCCCCAAGCGGCAAGGCATGCGCATCGACTTCATCCTTGGCTCACCGGCTTTGGCGGGCCGCGTGACCGACGCGCAGATCGTCCGCGAAGAACGCAAGGGCAAGGCGGCCAGCGATCACGCGCCGGTGCTCATCGATGTGAGGCGCGACTAACCACGGCCAGCACGACCGGGCGTCACATTAAGCTCCGGCAAATTCGGTGCGGCTTCTCGTTGTCTGCGCGATGGCTTGGTGGCAGGCTTTAAAAATCAATAGCACGAGCAGGGAGTCATCATGAGTGTCATCGGCGGAGCAGTCCGAGGCGTGAGTCAGGCGGTGAACCGCGCGGCGACCGCGACGACCGCGGCCGCCGGTGCCGTGGGTGGCGCGGCGGTCAACGGGGTCATCGGCGGTGTCACCGGCGCCGCGGAGGGCGTCAAGCGCGGGATGAACAGCGGCAGCCATTCGGCGCCCGCGGCCGCGCTGGCCTTCGGCGCGCTGGGCGTCGCCGGATTGGTGGAGTGGCCGCTGCTGCTGGCGGTGGGCGGCAGCGCCCTGCTGTTGCAGAAGTTGAGCCGCAAGCAGGGCGCAGAGCCCCGCGCGGTCAAGGCGAACCTCACAGCGGTGCCGGCGGAGCCGGCGCCGCGCAAGTCGGCGCCCGCGAAGACCGCCACCAAGTCCACGGCCAAGAAAACGGCCGGACGCCGGGCGGGCTCCACGAGGCTGCGCAGCACCAACTAGGCGAACCCGCCGCCGGTCAGCCGGTCGCTTGGCTGTACACCGCAGGCCCCACGTGCGGCAGCGGCAAGCGCACCACCCGATCTTTGGCGTGGGCGGACGGGTCCGGACAGATGGGCCCCCGGATCACCCGGGGCCGCGCGTTCGTGCCGCGACGAGGCGCCCGATCGCTGTGCCGAATCTCGACCACCCCCACGCGCCACAACAGCGCATAGAGTTCGAGTAGCGGCACCCTCAGCACCGAAGCAAACGATGAAACTAGCGGATCGCCCCCGGTGTCGGTCATCGTCGACATAAGTCCGACGTTGGACGCGCGACCCAGCGAGACGGGAAACCCTTCGTTACCGAAAGGCAAATGATGGCGGAAAAGAAGTCGCGGTGCGGCACGACCCAGCGCGAGGCGGTGGAGAAGGTCCGCGAGGGCGAAACATTCGTGGTGAACCTGCCGGCGGTCGGTCAGGTGGAAATCCCCAGGCCAGAGCAGCTGGCCTACTTCGGCGGGCTGGCGGCCCTGGCGGCCCTCGAACTCATCGACTGGCCGGTGGCCCTGGTCATCGCCGCCGGACACTTCCTGGCGAGCAACCACCACAACAAGCTGCTGGAGGAGCTCGGCGAGGCGATGGAGGAGGCCTAGCCGGTCAGCTCCCCGCGACGGCGTCGTCGAAGCGCAGGGTGACCCGGGTCCCGGCCGGGGTACGCAGCGTTTCCACGCCGTCGGCCAACCCGCTCATCAGCGTGAGCCCGCGTCCGCGGCGGCGGCTGCGCAGGCTGGCCGACGAATCGCCGACCCACCGGCCGGTGTCGCTGACGGTGACCGCGACGGTGCCCCGATGTAGGAAGGCCTCGATGGACACCGTCTGACGTCGCTCAGCGCGGCTGCCGTGTTCGATCGCATTGGTGACGGCTTCACCGGTCGCCAACAGGATGTCCGTTTCCCGGCGCGGCTCGACGACGATGGTGTTCAGCCAGTCCCGCAGCTGTTCGCGCGCGACGGGAATCTGAGCCGGCGCGGCCGGCACCACGGTGGCGAAGCTGCCCGCGGCCAGGTGGCTGGGCCGTAGCGCGAGCACCACGACGTCGTCGCGGTAGCCGGACGGCGGGGTCATCCGGGACAGCAACTCCGCACAGATCTGTTCCACCGGCAGCCCGGCGCACTGCGCCGCGGCCGCCCGGAGCCGCTCGAATCCGTCGTCGAGCGTTTCGCCGGGCCGTTCGATGAGTCCGTCGGTATAGAGCAGGATCAGCCCACCCGCCGGCAGCTCGGCCGTCGCGGTGTCGCGGGGCGGTTCGTCCGCCGCGCCGGGGGCGCCGTTTCCCGTCACCGACACCGGGGCACGCCGGCCGGACTCCAGATAGACCGCGCGACCGTCGGGCAGCACCAGCAACGGGTATGGATGTCCGGCGCAGCTGTAACTGACGGTGGCGGCGCCGTCCCGGGCCTCGGTGTCGATCTGCGCGTACGCCACGGTCGCGCAGCGCGCGCCGTCGACGCTGGCGGCGTATCGGTCCAGCGCTCCCAGCACCGCGTCCGGCTCGCCCGCGGTCAGCGCGGAGGCGGCGACGGCCGCGCGCAACCTGCTCATCACGATCGCAGCGGCCAGTCCGTGGCCGACCACGTCGCCGACCGAGATCGCGATCCGGCCCGGATGGTCCAGCGGGGTGACCGAGTACCAGTCACCGCCGACCCGCATCGCCTCCCCCGCCGGCTGGTAGACGGCCGACACCACCGCGGCGGTGGAACCGCGATCCAGGTCCAGCAGGTGCTCTTGGAAGTCGATCGCGATCTCGTGTTCGCGCGCCATCAGGCGCACCCGGTCCGCGGCGGCGGACGTCAGCTCGGCCATCCGGGCGAAGGCGTCGAGTTCGGCGGCGTCGAATTGGCGCGGCGACGGCCACAACAACGCCAGCACGCCCAGGATGCGGCCGGAGCCGTCCCGCAGCGGGTGAGCCACGCAGGCGCGGATGCTGGCCGCGCTGTCCTGCACGGCGTGCTCGTAGCGCGGCGGCAGCTCGAACGTGTCGGTGACGACCATCGACTCACCGGTGCGCGCGACGTCTGCCCCGATCAACGGGGCGTCGAGCGCGACGACGTGGTAGCGGTCGCGGAACTCCGCGGGCAGGTCGCCGGCGTATTCGAACCGCAGGTACTGCTCGCCGTCGACCACCCCGATCGCGACGGCACCGGCGTCGCCGGAGCCGAAAGAGGAGCCCAGCAGGGCGTCCATGATTCCACCGACCGAGGTGGTGGCCTGCAGCGCCGAGTCGAGGTGCACCAGTTCCGACGCCAGGGTCGACTGCGCCTCGCGGCGCTGCCGGTCCCGCTCGCGGCCGACCGCGGACAGTCTCGACGCCAACCGATCGATCAGCTCCTGGGACCGAAACGGCTTGGGCAGGTAGTCGTCGGCCCCGCCTGCGTAGCCCTCGTTGACGGCTTCGGCGCCGGCCCGGGCGGACAGCATCAGGATCGGCGTCGCCGCCAAGTCCGGGTCGGCGCGCACCGCGGCGACGAATCCGAAGCCGTCGAGCCCCGGCATCATCACGTCGGTGACGATCGCGTCCGGGCGCAGGTTCCGCGTCGCGGCCAGCGCCGACTCGCCGTCGCCGACCAGAACCGTCTCCCACCGCGCCGACAGCACCCGGTCCAGGTGCGCCCGCATGTCGGCGTTGTCGTCGGCGATCAGCACCAGCTGGCGGGTCGTTCCGGGCGCGACGGGCTCGGCGATCGTCGTCACCCATTGACTGGCCTCGGCGACATACGGATTGGTCTCGTCCAGCCCGGCGGGCGACGGCTCGACGACCGCGCCGGAGACCGAGCGCGGCACCCGGATGGTGACGGTCGTCCCGCGGTCCACTTCGCTGTCGATCGCCACCGTGCCCCGTTGCAGTTCGACCAGCCCGCGGACCAGGGACAACCCGATCCCGGTGCCCTCGACGCTGCGGCCACGAACGTTGTCGGCCCGGTAGAAGCGCTCGAACAGCAGCTTCTGGTCCTCGGCGCCGATCCCGACCCCGGTGTCGCGCACGGCAATCACACAGTCCCCGGACTCGGCTCGCACCTGCACCGAAATCGTGCCCCGCAGCGTGTATTTGACCGCGTTGGACAGCAGATTGAGGACGATGGTCTCCCACATGCCCGGATCGAGGTCGGCCAGCGCCGGCGCGCAGTCCAGCTCCAGCTCGAGTCCCGCCCGGTGGCACAGCTCGGCGAACGACGACGCGATCTGCGCGGTGAGCGCGCCGACGTCGGTGCGCATCAGCTTCGCGTTGGCCCGGCCGGCCTCGATGCGGGAGAAATCCAGCAGCGAATCCACCAGGCGCTGCAGACGACGCGCGTTGCGTCCCGCGGTGGTGAGCCGCTCCGCGAGGACGCTTTCCGGCGCGGCGTCGGATAGCGCGTCGTCCAGCGGTCCGAGCAGCAGGGTCAGCGGGGTGCGGAACTCGTGGCTGACGTTGGTCAGAAACGCGGTCTTCGCCCGGTCCAGTTCGGCCAGCTCATCGGCGCGATGCCGTTGCTGCTCGTAGGAGGCGATCGAAGCGAATGTCGACGTCAGCTGGTCGGCCAGCAGCTGGCAGAAACCCTGAAACTGCGTGTCGAGCGGGCGCCGCGGGCTGGCCCCGATCACCAGTGCTGCCGCGGTCGAGGCCTCCCCGAGCGGCAGCACCAGGGCCTCCTGCGGACAGTCGGCGCCCAGGACGTCGTCGATGCCGGGGATCGCGTGCGCGACGTCGTCGATGACTTTGACCTCGGCGCGGGACCGCGCCGCATCCCACTCGGTCAGCTGCGCCAATCGGTCCGGCAACAGCGCCCGTACCGCCGGCGTCGCGCCGCGCAGCGTGATGCCGCCGCGCGCGCCGGCGTCGGCGTAGACGGCGATGAACGACAGGTCGGCGGGCTGTGAGGCGCACACCTTGACGGCGACACCGACCGCGTCGTCGACGCTGCGGCTACCGACGATCGCGGAGGCGACCGTGTTGAGCAGGTGCAGGCGGCGCTCACTCAGCACCCGATCGGTGGTCTCGTAGGAAGGGCAGAAGATGCCGAAGGGCTTGCCGTCGGCGCCCATCAGCGGGCTGTAGGTGAAGGTGAAGAACCGCTCCACGCGGCGCCCGGCGGTCACCATCGGCAACATCAGGTCCCGCGACCAGGTCGCCTCACCGGTCGCGATGACGCCGGCGAGCATCGGGCCGATCGAGTCCCAGATGTCCCACCACACGACGCGGCCGGGCTGGGCAAGGGAATCCGGCTTGTCGCCGAGGATCTCGATGTAGGCATCGTTGTACACCACGAACAGGTCCGCGGTGTCCAGCCACAGCACGAGCGGGAACCGAGACGCGAGCGTCGTGGCGACCGCCGCCCGCATCTCGCCCGGCCAGTCCCGCGGCGGTCCCAGGGGGTGGGCGTCCCAATCGAATTCGGCGAACCGCCGGCCCATCTCGCCGCCCAATGACACAGCAGCGGCCAGGTCAGCCGGGAGTCGCGACTCCATCACTGTCGTCTTCGTTGCAGCGCCGCGGACAGCGTCGGGTAGATGTCGAACACCCGGTCCAGCTCGGTGACCTGCATCGGCCGCAACACCTGGTCGTGGTCGGCGACCAGCCGGACCGACGTTCCGCCGGATTTCGCATCCTCGTGGCAGTCGAGCACCGCGTTCAGCGCCGCGCTGCCGAAGAAATCAACAGCCAGCAAGTCGATCACCACCGGTCGGACCGGCCGCGCCGAGGCCAGCCCGAGCGCGGTGGTCAAGTGAGCGGCAAGCTCACCGACGCTACTGGAGTCGACATCGCCTTTGACGCTCACGATCACTACGTCGTCGTGGGCCTCGTGCTCGACCGCCAACAACTTCATGCCTTTCGCCGCAGCCTACGTAGGGATCTGCTGCCGCTAAGCCCGACGACGCGGCGGAGATGCGCGGTCGCGCATCGCAGACACCCCGAGATTAACCCGTACCCGAACTGCCCGTTTACCGATTCGTTGGTTACCCAGTGGGCTCAGGGGGAATCCTCTCGTGCACTGTCAGCAGCAAATGGTCGAACTGGCTCTGCAGGGCCGCCGCCGGCGACGGAAGCGTGGCCACCTCGCGGAGTAACTGCTTGGCCAGCGCCCGCAATTTCACGTTGGTCTCCTGCGACCGCCACTGCAACACGCTGAACGCGTGCTCGGCGCTGACCCGGTACACATACATCAGCACGCCCTTGGCCTGTTCGATGGCCGCGCGGCTCTCGAACAGGTCGGGCAGCGCCTCGTCGAGCACCTCTTGGCGGGTCTCGTCGAACGTGTTGGTGAGGTCGATGTAATAACCCTCGGTGCCCAGCACGGCGCCCGACTCATCCAGCATGCGGTCGGCGACGACGATCGCGTCGTGCACCGCGCCCGCGGTGTCGATGAACCGGTGCCGGCTCGAGAACGACTCCTCGGATTGCAGGGCGTAGTCGAGCAACTCCTGGACATGCGCTCGGTCGTCGGGATGCTTGTGCGACAACAGCAGTTTGGTCGTCGGTACGACCTCCCCCGGCTCGTAGCCGTGCATCCGGGCGACCTCGTCGGACCATTCCCAGCGTTGCCCCACGAACCAGAAGCGGAACGCTCCGATGTTCAGATACCCGGGGGCCGGCTCGCCAGGCTCGGAAAATCGAACACCGTCCCCGTTTGATGACGATTCCCCTGTTCGCCTGCGCTGTTGCACGTTTGCATTTTTCCACTCCGGGGATGCCCTCGGCTACTGCCCCGGCGGAAATGCCCGTCAACCATGTCACTCGGTCCGGGGTGGGGGTAACGTCGCGTGCGGACCCATCCATACGACGCGGGAGCGCACGCCGAGTGCGCTGAGAGGACGGCTCGGGGCCGTCGACCGTAAGAACCTGACCGGGTAATGCCGGCGTAGGGAGATAAAAATGACTGACGTCCTTTCCGAAACCGTCGACGCTTCGGTGACCACCGGCTCGATCGCGGGCAGCAGCAAGGCCTACCGCGAGATCGAGGGGCCGGACGGCGTGACCCTGCGGGTGCCGGTGCGACGCGTGCACCTGTCCACCGGCGACGACTTCGACCTGTACGACACCTCGGGGCCCTACACCGATCCGGGCGCGACGATCGATCTGCGGGCCGGGCTGCCGGGGCGGCCCGGCGTGGTCCGCGATCGCGGCACCCAGCTGCAGCGCGCCCGCGCCGGCGAGATCACCGCCGAGATGGCCTACATCGCCGCCCGCGAGGGCATGCCCGCCGAGCTGGTGCGCGACGAGGTCGCGCGGGGCCGCGCGGTGATCCCGGCCAACCACAACCACCCCGAGATCGAACCGATGATCATCGGCAAGGCGTTTGCAACCAAGGTGAACGCAAACATCGGCAACTCGGCGGTGACGTCCTCGATCGCCGAAGAGGTCGACAAGATGGTGTGGGCCACCCGGTGGGGCGCCGACACCATCATGGACCTGTCCACCGGCAAGAACATCCACGAAACCCGCGAGTGGATCCTGCGCAACTCGCCGGTGCCGGTCGGCACCGTGCCGATCTACCAGGCGCTGGAAAAGACCAAGGGCGACCCGACCGAGCTGACCTGGGAGCTCTACCGCGACACCGTGATCGAGCAGTGCGAACAGGGCGTGGACTACATGACCGTGCACGCCGGCGTGCTGCTGCGCTACGTGCCGCTCACCGCCAAGCGGGTCACCGGCATCGTGTCCCGCGGCGGCTCGATCATGGCGGCGTGGTGCCTGGCGCATCACCGGGAGTCGTTCCTGTACACCAACTTCGACGAGCTTTGCGAGATCTTCGCCCGCTACGACGTCACCTTCTCCCTCGGTGACGGGCTGCGGCCGGGCTCGATCGCCGATGCCAACGACGCGGCGCAGTTCGCCGAGCTGCGCACCCTGGGCGAGCTGACCAAGATCGCGAAATCCCATGGCGTGCAGGTGATGATCGAGGGCCCGGGCCACGTCCCGATGCACAAGATCGTCGAGAACGTGCGGCTGGAAGAGGAGTGGTGCGAGGAGGCCCCGTTCTACACGCTGGGTCCGCTGGCCACCGACATCGCGCCGGCCTACGATCACATCACCTCCGCGATCGGCGCGGCCATCATCGCGCAGGCGGGCACCGCGATGCTCTGCTACGTCACACCCAAGGAACACCTCGGGCTGCCGGACCGCAAGGACGTCAAGGACGGGGTGATCGCCTACAAGATCGCCGCGCACGCAGGCGATCTGGCCAAGGGGCACCCGCACGCGCAGGAGCGCGACAACGCGCTGTCCACGGCGCGGTTCGAGTTCCGGTGGAACGACCAGTTCGCGCTGTCGCTCGACCCGGACACCGCGCGGGAGTACCACGACGAGACGCTGCCGGCCGAACCCGCCAAAACCGCTCACTTCTGCTCGATGTGCGGCCCGAAGTTCTGCTCGATGCGCATCACCCAGGACGTCCGCGACTACGCCGCCAAACACGGCCTCGACAGCGAGGAAGCGATCGAGGCGGCCATGTCCGAGGGCATGGCCGAGAAGTCGCGCGAGTTCGCCGAGCACGGCAACCGGGTGTATCTACCGCTGGCCCAACAGTGATCGCAAGCGCGGCGCAGCCGGGCGCTGCGGGTCGCCGCCAATTAGCCGCGGTGATCGCAAGCGCGGCGCAGCCGGGCGCTGCGGGTCGCCGCCAATTAGCCCAGTGACGTTCCTGCCGCTGCCTGCGCCGGGCACGACGCCGCGGCGGGTGCTGTCCATTGCCGGATCGGACTCCGGGGGCGGCGCGGGCATCGAAGCCGACATGCGCACGATGGCGTTGCTCGGGGTGCACGCGTGCGTCGCGATCACCGCGGTGACCGTGCAGAACACGTTGGGCGTGCAGAGTTTTCACGAGGTGCCCGGTGATGTCGTCGCCGGCCAGATCGAAGCCGTGGCCGGCGACATCGGCATCCAGTCCGCCAAGACCGGGATGCTGGCGTCGCCGCGCATCATCGACACCGTGGCCACCACCTGGCGCCGGCTCGGGTTGACGGTTCCGCTCGTCGTCGATCCGGTGGCGGCTTCCATGCACGGCGATGCGCTGATGGCGCCGGCCGCCCTGGATTCGCTTCGCGACCAACTGTTTCCGTTGGCGACGCTGGTGACACCAAACCTGGATGAGGTGCGGCTGCTGGTCGACATCGACGTGGTGGACCCGCCGTCGCAGCGGGCGGCGGCCAAGGCGTTGCACGCGCTGGGCCCGCAGTGGGTTCTGGTCAAGGGCGGTCACCTGCGGTCATCGGATCGCAGCTGCGACCTGCTCTATGACGGCGCCGATTTCCACGAGTTCGACGCGGAGCGCATCGACACCGGCAACGACCACGGCGGCGGCGACACGCTTGCCAGCGCCGTGGCGTGTGCGCTCGCGCACGACTTCGCCGTACCGGAGGCCGTCGAGTTCGGCAAGCGATGGGTCACCGAGTGTCTGCGCGCCGCCTACCCGCTGGGCCATGGCCACGGCCCCGTCTCCCCACTGTTTCGACTGTCATGAATTTGGATCAGATCGCGGGCATCGCGCACCAACCCGACGGCGCACCGAAGGGCGTGGTGGTCCTGACCCACGGCGCCGGTGGCAACCGGGATTCCACTCTGCTGCAACAGGTTTGCGATGAATGGGCGCAGCGCGGCTGGCTTGCGGTGCGCTACAACCTGCCCTACCGGCGCCGCCGGCCCAGCGGCCCGCCGTCGGGTTCGGCCGCCACCGACCGGGCCGGCATCGTCGAGGCCATCTCGCTGTGCCGCGGCCTCGCCGACGGCCCGCTGATCGCCGGCGGACATTCCTATGGCGGGCGGCAGACGTCCATGGTGGTTGCGGCCGGCGCGGTCGCGGTGGACGTGCTGACGCTGTTCTCCTATCCGGTGCATCCCCCGGGCAAACCCGAACGCGCGCGCACCGAGCACCTGCCCGATATCACGGTGCCGACGGTGTTCACGCACGGCACGTCGGATCCGTTCGGCACGCCCGACGAATTGCGCGGCGCCGCCGCGTTGATCACCGGAACGACTGCCGTCGTCGAGATCGCCAGTGCCCGCCACGATCTGCGATCCAAGACGTTGAATGTGCCGGCGCTGGCCGTCGATGCGGCCCTGCAACTGCTCGGCCGCGATTAGACAGTTAAAACTGGACAGTTTTGACTGTCTAATCTAGGGTGGTGTCGTGGATGGCATCAGCGACTCCGCCGTGGCGGCGGCACGCGATATCCGGGTGGTGTTCAGCCGGCTACGGCGCCGGTTGAAGGACATCGCGGTCGACGGGCTGACCCCGTCGCAGACGGCGGTGCTCACCCGGCTGTGGAAAGACGGGCCGTCGTCGGCCAGCGCATTGGCCGGCGCCGAGCAGGTTCGCCCCCAGTCGATGGCCACCATCCTGGCCGCCCTGGGCCAACGCGGGCTCGTTAAGCGCGCGCCGGACCCGAATGATGGTCGGCGCCAAGTGGTTTCGCTGACCCCGGCGGGAAAGCGGCGCGCTGAAAGCGACCGCCGGGCCCGCGAGGAGTGGCTGGCCCGCACCATCCAGGAGCGCTACACCGAGACCGAGCGGCGGGTCATCGTCGACGCGCTGTCCCTGCTCGAGCGCTTGACCGAACAATGAAAGGACAGGTGCCACAATGGAAGTAGGACTGCACTTCATCGACTTTCTACCCGGAGACCCGGCCAGGCTGGGTCCGACGCTGGCCGACGCGGCCAAAGCCGCCGAGCAGGGCGGCGCGACGCTGTTCACGCTGGCCGACCACTTCTTTCAGATGGAAGCCATGGGACGCGCGGAGGATCCGTTTCTGGAGGGGTACACGTCACTTGGCTTTTTGGCCGGACAGACGGCGACAATCGAGCTGAGCCTGCTGGTCACCGGTGTCACCTACCGGTATCCGGGGCTGTTAGCCAAGGCGGTCACGACGCTGGACGTCTTGTCGCAGGGGCGGTCGATGTTGGGGCTGGGCGCGGCCTGGTACGACCGGGAACACGCCGCCCTCGGCTTTCCGTACCCGCCGGTGAGCCGGCGCTTCGAGATGCTCGAGGAAACGCTGCAGATCTGCCGGCAGATGTGGAGCGACAACGACGGCCCGTACCAAGGCAAGCACTATCAGCTGGCCGAGACAATCTGTGCGCCCCAACCGATTCGGCGTCCCCCGGTGCTGATCGGCGGGGACGGTGAAAAGAAGACGCTGCGTCTGGTCGCGCAATACGCCGACACCTGGAATTCCACGGTGACCGAAGTCGACGCGATCAAGCACAAGATCGAGGTGCTCAACCGTCATTGCGAGGCGGTCGGCCGCGACCCCGGCGAGATCCGCAAGACGGTCGGCTACTTCGTCAATCCGTTCGAGGATCTGGACGGATATTTCCGCACGGTCGAGGGTTATGCCGGACTCGGCGTCGAGCTGGTGAATGCCGGTCCGTTCCCCGGTAATCCGGATCCGGTCGGGTTCATCCGCCGTCTGGGCGACGAGGTGATTCCACGGCTCGCCGAAATAGGTTGATAATGATAGTGATTCGTTATCCGGGATAGCGGGAGTAACAGGCGTCCGCGTTGCCGGTCACGCCGCCGCGGAACGCCGCGATCCGGGTGAAGCCGGCCGGCACGCTGGTGCCGTCCGCGTCACTGGCCACCAGGCGGTTGGTGAGCAGGCCGGCGACCGCCTCGTCGAGATCGCCGGCGGTCAGCAGCAACTGGTTGTGCGAGGGCAGGTCGATCGGCTCGGCCATCTTGCGATGTGCCACACCCGTCAAGCATGCGGTCCGCAGCGCGGTCCACGGGCTCTGCATCGGCAGGCCGCGCTCGTGCTGCACCGCCAGCGCGTATCTCGACATCACGATGGACAGTGCGGTGTCGTCGCCTTGCGGCAGGGTCTGCTGCTTTTCGTCGGCGACCGTGCCCATGGCGGCGAGCCCGGGCAGGTCGATCACGATGGTGTTGCTGCCCGGGCAGTAGGACGCCGGCGGGGTGGCCTTGGCGTCCGGGCAATCGGCCGGCTGGTAGGACAGCGCCGGCGGGTTGGTCGGGGCGAAGATCTTTCCGAGCAGCTCCGCCAGATTCGACAGGGTCTCCTGATTGATCGGCACCTCGCCGGTCTCCGGTGCCCCGGAGTTGTCCACCCGCAAGGCGTTTGGCAGATCGCCGCGGCGCTGCTCGATTTCGTGGCGGTCGATCGCCGCACATGCCGAGGCGCCGTTGAGGAAGCCCATCTGGAAGGCGCTGATGCGGTCCAGGGCCGACCCGTGCGCGTCGTCGTTCTCGGTCTCGCTGTCCATCACCGGATCACGGGTGGTGATGATCCCCGCCAGCACGTGGTCGAGCCCGTCCGCGGTGCTCAGCGTGAAGCGCGGCGACTTGCCGTCGGCGACCCAGTAGAGATAGACGCCCGCGAAGCAGTCGGCCTGCTGCTCGCGGACGATGGTCGCGTCCCGTCGGGTCACCAGCTTGGCCATCTGCTGCAGCGCATGGCCGAATTCGTGTGCCAGCACGCCGGTGACGGACATGTCACCGAAGTATTTCTGCGCGACGGGCATGAATACGCCGCGGTCCCAGGCGATCAGGTTGCACTTGCCGGTGTAGAAGGCGTTGACGAGCTTGTAGGTTTCGTTGTGGCACACGATCGGGCTGCGCGGATCGCTGGAGTTGTAGGACACCATCTTGCTGACGGGAACGAATTTGCCCTTCAGCGATTGGTCGTACACCGACTGCCAGTAGTCCTCGATGTCGTTGACCGACAACAGCGCCAGGTTGTCGATCGGCCCGTTGTCGGTGTTTAGCACCTTGCCGGTGGGAGTGGGCGCGTTCGAACGGATTCCGCTGGGTCCGTTGGTCGCGGGCAGTCCCCCGACCAGAAAGGGGTCGTTGAGCGTCGACAACGCACGCCCGTCGACGAACGTCGTGCAACCGGCCACCACGAGCACCGCCGCCGCCCATACGAATGCCGTCCTGAGCGCAGCGCTATTCATGACCAACCTCATCCCGACCGGCTACAGGGCAGCATCAAGGAAACTCATCCTAGAGGCACCGAACCTACACGGCAGCGGGAATCGACAGGCCCAGCAAACTTGCGCGAAGGCACTAGAAAGGCGGTGGATCGCCATCACCTTCGGTGGGCGGGGCGGGACCGAAGCGGGCGGCCTCGCGCTCTTGACGTTCCGGTTGGCGGGCATGGTGGTTTTGCCGCCGCTCGGCGGCGATGCGTGCGGCCCGGTTTTGGGCGCGGGTGCGCTCGCGTTTGGGCATCATGGCGGTGCGGTCGGCGCAGCGTTCGGGTCTGGGGGCAGGTGCGGGCGCCTCGCCTGTGCGGGCGCACAGCTGGGGAAACAGCAGCGCGCTACCCGGGGTGGTGACGTAGGTCTGCCCGTCGGGCAGGCTCCAGATCACGGTCCCGTCGGGCAGCTGGCGGTCGCGCCAACCCCAGAACGTCTTCATCAGATGGTGAAGACGACATAGCGCCTTCAGATTCGAGGCGTGCGTCGCGCCGCCGTCGGCGTAGGGGATCGTATGGTCCACATCGCACTCGGTCGCCGCACGATCACAGCCCGGGGCCCGACAGGTCAGATCCCGGCAGCGCACGAAGTCGGCCAGCGCGGCCGAGGGCGTGTAACGGTCCTCGGCGCCTGTCGGTGTCGTTAGTGGTACCAGCCGCGCCGACTTGGCCAGCTCGGTGAGCACCTCGGCCGGGATAAGCCCCTCGACGCCGGGCAGGACACCCGGCGTCGGTACCCTGCGCTCAAGGCTGGCCTGCTCAGCGATCACGTGAATCACGACATTGCTCGTAGCCTTGCCCGCACTCGGCTGACCCGCGGCACACTCGGCACGCGCACAGCCGCACACCAGCCGCGAACTTCCGGCGGCCAACGCCCCCAACGCATCAGCGCGCCGCTGCGCAGCGGTACGCGGATCAGCCGGACACACCGTCGCGGCCAACGCATTCAGCCGCCGATCCAACGCCTGCCCATCGGCCCCTAGGACGCTGCCCTCCACATAGGCCATCCCCGACTCATTGGCCAACACATCCACATAGCGGTCGGCGACCGCGTCCTTGGCGCGGCGCACCGCATCGGCATCCACCAATGCGACGACCCGATCCACCGCGGCGGCCAACCCGCCATTGGTCAGCGAGGGACGCCGCGACAGCACCACCGCTAACCGCGCGTCGACCCGGGCCAGCACCTCGGCATCGGTGATCAGATCGGTGCGAAACACGATCGTTTGAAACGCCCGGTAGTCGATATCGCCGTTCTGAAAAGCCTTGCCCACCTGGGGCAGCCGATCCCGCATCGCCATGGCGTAGCGCAAATAACTGTGGCCCATCGCTACACTGCACCCCGACGCCGCACCCACCTGCGCGGCCACCGCATCCCACGCGTCCGCCGACCAGTCCGCACGCTCCCCTGACTCGCGGCAGCGCAATACCAGCAAGTCACCGGCGGCCACCAGTCGCTCGGCGGCCGCCCGCGCCTCCGCGCGCCCCGCCTCACGCACCCGATCCAGCAACACCGCCGACTCCGACGCCTCCCGGGACGCACACCGCCATCCGAACATACGTTCGATATTAGCGCGATCCACTGACTGAAGCTGCCGCGTTGACTCATCTGAAATGCGCGCGAAAGGCCTCTTCGTTGCCTCACGGAAAATGCGCGCGTGCGGCGCGCCTACCTGATCAGTCAGCGATGACCTCAGTAGGCCCGTTTGATGGGGTTGACATTGGCCGAGCGCAGGGCAGTGAGCGAAACGATCGCGATCCGTTACTCACTGGCGGACAAACGGGCAAAGGGCATCATTCTCGACGAGTTGTGCGCCATTACCGGTTGGCACCGCAACCATGCCCGCAAGGCGCTCAAGACGGCGTTGCAGCCCAAACTGGTATCACCGAGAAGTCCGCGGCCATCGAAGTACGGACCGGATGTCATTGCCGCACTGACGGTGTGTTGGACGGTGCTGGGCATGCCGGCCGGCAAGCGGCTGGCGCCGATGTTGGACGAGCTGGTAGCGGTGTTGCGCCATTTTGGGGAGCTGGTGATCGATGAGGACACCGCCGCGCTGTTGGTGTCGATGTCGGCGGCGACCATCGATCGTCGGCTGGCTCCCGAACGGGCCAAACAGCAGCTCAAGGGACGACCCGCCACCAAGCCGGGATCGCTGCTCAAAAGTCAGATTCCGGTGCGGACCTGGGCCGACTGGGACGACACCCAACCCGGGTTCGTCGAGATTGACCTCGTCTCCCACGACGGCGGCAACACCTCTGGCCAGTTCGCGTTCACGCTGACGGTCACCGACATCGCCACCGGCTGGACCGAGAACCGCTCCGTGCCCAACAAGGCCGCCAAATGCGTCTTGGCCGCCCTCAATGACATCGCCTATAAGATGCCGTTCCCGATCCTGGGGGTGGACTCTGACAACGGATCGGAATTCATCAACGTCTACCTGCTGCAATGGTGCAAAAGGCACCAGATCACCTTTACCCGCGCGCGCCCGGCCAACAAGAATGACAGCTGTCACGTCGAGCAGAAAAACTGGGCGGTGGTCCGCACCATCGTCGGCTACCACCGCTACGACACCGCAGCAGAACTGTTGTTACTCAACGAGATCTGGCAACTACAGTCCAACTGACCAACTACTTCTACCCGCAGCAGAAACTGATCTCCAAGGTCCGCCACGGCGCCAAGGTGTCCAAGAAATACGACACCGCGGCCACCCCGTTTCACCGGGCGATCGATCACCCCGCCATGACCGTTGCCTGCATACAAGCCCTGGCCCGAACCCACGCGCTGATCAACCCCGCCGCCACCCAACGCCAGATCCAGGCCCTAACCGCCCAACTCCACAAACTGGCCACCAGCAAGGCCGGACCCGCCATCAAAGCCGCAGTTCCCAAACGCGCACATCCACACGAGGCAACGAATCCACCTTCGCGCGCATCTTGACGTGAGGCAACACGGCTGCTTGCAGGGTCGCCAGTTGTGGATAACCGGGGCCGCGGCCGAAAGGTTGTGATCGTCTCCACCTGTTCGACGGCCTACCGCGAGCGCACGACCTGCCACTCAAAACGGCCGCGCCGTCACGGCACCCGGCTGCGATGCCTCTTGTTGTGTGGCGGCACGCCGTTGACCCCGCCGATGGACTCCGCGTAGCTGCCGACCGCGAACCCGACGCCAGAACCCATGACGGCCAACGCGTCCCGGTTGATGTTGTCGACGGTGTCGCGTGGGCTCTGGACGTTCGGATCGAACGGCACGCCGGCCTGGCCGCCCCACAACCGCGCCTGCACAGGGGTTTTCGGCTGAGACGATCCCGTGGTCATGCCGCCCACGGGCACACCCGCGATCATGAAGGGGTGGTAGTCGGCCCTGGTGTCCAACGGCATGTCCGCCGGCCGCTTGCCGGCGAGGTTCAGATAGCCGGACAGGGTGCGTTCGATGCCGGCCGAACCCTCGGGCACGTCCGCCGGCGAGACGCCTGGCCCGGGCGGCCCGGACTGATCGCCGTCGTCGGTGAAGAATCCGGCGTTCGGCGAACCCAGCATGGTGAAGTTCAAGTACAGCGCGATGTCATTCAGTTGGTCGCGGTCCATGCCGAACACGTAGTCCAGCACGCCGTTGCGGCCGCCTTCGTCTGCGCCCCAGAACACGAACCGCACCGCGTTGTTGACCGGAGCGAGCGGGCCCAGTTGCAGCGCCGTCTCCAGCACGGCGGCCACCCCGGAGCCGTCGTCGTTGATCCCCGGCCCGGCGCGCGAGCCGTCCAGGTGCGCACCCACCAGGACAACGTCATGGGCCGACCCGGTCTTGGTCTGCGCCAAGACGTTTCGGGAAGTGATCTTGACATTCTGCGCGTCCAGCACCAGACGTATCGGTGAGGTGGAGCCCGTCAGCGCGGCGGCGCCGGAGGGGCCCAGCACTGCGACCGGCACGGTCAGCTGCTTGAAGTAGCCCGTGGTGAACAGCGTGGGTGGAACTCCCCGACCGGTTGGGGAACTGAGCACGATCAGGGCGCTCGCACCCTTGGCCACCGCGATGTTCTGTTTGTCGACCACCGAACACTGGGCGTCATCGACGACGGCGATCGCGCCCTTGGGCACGACGGCCGGGTAGTCGTTGGGCGCGCAACCCGACGGCCGCGTCGGCCGGACCGGCGGGCCGGTCAGGCCGCCGGGCGGCGTCTGAACCAGCAGCGAGGCCTGGTCGACGGGGTAGGTGCGGCCCGCGACGGTCACCGCCGGCTTACCCAGCGACACGGTGTAGAGTCGGTCGAACTGCGGTGTCTGCACGTCGAAACCCTTGTCGCGCAGTGCTTTAGCGACGTAGTCCACGCTGGCGTTGAAGCCCGGGGTTCCGTCCGCGCGGTTGCCGCCATTGGCGTTCGCGATGTTCTGCAGGGCACGCAGGTGCGTCAGCATGCCCTCGGCGTTCACCTTTTTGGCCAGACTGTGTCCGAGGTCCGGCGTCGCCGTCGGCGTGCCCGGGCGCGTCGCCGAACAGCCCGCCAGCACGGCGATCAACAGCAGAGTCGCACCCAGCCGGGAGATCATGATTTGTTGAGCACGTGCCGGGTCCGGTCGGCCATGGCGGGGACGCCGTTGTGGCCGCCGAGGTCTTGGGCGTAGAGGCCGATCGCGTAAGCCACACCGCCACCGTTGATTCCCAGCGCGGTGCGGTCGACGTGGTCGAGGGTGTCGGTTTTCTGGTGGTAGTTGGGATCGAACGGCTGGTCGGCCGTGCCGCCCCACAACTTGGCCTGGTCGGCGGACATCTTGCCCTCGGCGCCCGAGAACAGGCCGCCGGCGGGGATCCCCGCAAGGGTGAATCCGTCGTAGTCGGACCGGCCGTCGAACGAGGTGTCCTGCGCGGTTTTTCCGGCCGACTTCAGGTACGCGACCAGTGTGCGCTCGATGCCGGCCGAACCCTCGGGTACCACCGGCTGGCCGCGAGCGTCCATCGGCAGCGACTGGTCGCCGTCGTAGGTGAAATAGCCGGGGTTCGGCGACGCGAGCATGTCGAAGTTCAGGTACAGCGCAATGTTTTTCAGCGCCGTCAGGTCCAGCGACTCGACGTAGTTGCGCGACCCGATCAGCCCGAGCTCCTCGGCGCCCCAGAAGCCGAACCGCACCGCGTTGCGCACCGACGGCGAACTCCCCAGCCGCACAGCCGTTTCCAGCACCGCGGCCACGCCCGAGCCGTTGTCGTTGATCCCGGGTCCGGCGGGCACGCTGTCCAGGTGCGCCCCCGCCATCACCACATCGGTCGCCGAGCCGGTCTTGGTCTGTGCAATCACGTTGCGGGCCCGGAAGCTTTGGGCGCTGGCGTTGAGCTTGATCGTGGTGGGCCCCGGCTGTCCGCGCAGCTGCACGCCCACCGACTTGGTCACGCTCAGCACCGGCATCTTCACGTCGGTGGCCGGCCCGAGAGTGCCGCCCATCTCTTGCTCGTCGACGTTGTCGGCGATGATCATCGCCGCGGCGCCGCGCTGTGCCGCGGCGTCTTCCTTCTGGGCGAATGGGCAGGTGCCGCGGTCGACCAGCACCACCGCCCCCTGGACCGGCAGGTTTGCGTAGTCGGGGGCCGCGCAGCCGATGTTGTTCGCCGGCACGGCGACCAGCGGCCCGCTCACCCCGCCCGGCCCGGTGCCCAGGCTGAAGTCCAGTGCGTGGGCCTCCACCGGCTTGCCGCCGACGGTGAGTTCCGGCTTGTCGGCATGGAACACGCGCGCCGAGAATTCGGGGGTCTGCACATCAAATCCACTGCCCCGCAGCACGTTTGCTACATAGTCGACGCTGGCTTCATATCCGGGTGTGCCCACCGCCCGGGTGCCGTTGTTAGCGTTGGCGATGTCTTGCAGCTTCGACAGGTGCGCCATCATCGCGTCGGTCGTGACCTTGTCGCGCAGCGCCGAGGCAAATGCTCCCGCGTCGGCGGGTGTTTGCTGCGAGTCGGCCGACCGATGGAAGCAGCCGGTGGAGAATGCGGTCAGAGCGACCACGGCGACCAACGCCGGAATCGTCGTGGATTTGTTCACCATCGCGCCCCAGGTTAGACCGCGGCCGCGGGGGCCCGGTTCAGGACACGGCGCTATCAGACATACAGCGCGGTGAAAGGCGCAACGGGGATGTTGCGCACCACGAACCAGGCCAGCACCAGCGACAGCGTGACGACGGCGGCCCAGCGCCGGTGCTGCCAGCCGCGGATCCGCCGGCCCACCACGCGCCCGTAGGTCCAGGAGAAGTACGTCCACACCAACAGCACGACAGCCGCCAGGCCCAAAGCGTTGAACCTGGCGGCCGCCAACAGATTGCCGTGCATAAGCGAATACACCATGCGTAAGCTGCCGCATCCGGGGCAGTCGATCCCCAACAACGCTTTGGTGGGGCACACCGGCAGGGGGCCGTGTGGGGTGGTCGGGTCACCCGCCCAGATGGCGGCGCACATCAGCGTCGTGGATGCGGCCACCACCAGTGGTGCACCCAGATTCGCGTGCGCCGCCCCCCAGCGGGTCACCATGATCGGGCCTTAGAACATCGCGGCGAGCGCCGCGTTGGTGTTCGTGTTCAACGCACCGACCGCCAGCAGGATGCCGTAGATGACGCCCACGACGACGCCGATCACCACCGACCAGATCACCCATTTCTTGGCGCTTTCGGCGGACGCCTGCGCCTCCGCGTAACGGCCCTGCGCCCACAACCCATTGACCTGGCTCGACTTGACGATCGCGACGATCCCGAAGGGCAGACAGCAGAAGAGGGTGGCCAGGATCGACCACACCAGATAGTTATTCGGCGCTTGGCCGGCTGGCGGCTGTGGCGGATAACCGGGCGAAGGCGGCGGATAATCGGGCGGCGGAGGAGGGGGTTGTGTCATGGATTCTCCAGTCAAGAGAAGTTAGCTGACGTAAAGCGGTGCTAACCATACCCGAGCGGGCTCGGATCGGCACTAGCAATGAAGAAATCTTGTTTCGGCGCCCCCGGCCGCACAGGACGGCAGCGCCACCGCGTAAGCCTAAAGTCGGAATTGTGGCGCCGCCTCAACATAATTCGGGACACTGCGCGACGACCGGCGTGCCACTATCATTTTCCTGGGCCTCTACGGGTTGTGCCGAGGAAGGATGCCCACACAGACAATTGCCTGCGGAATGTGTTGCTTTACTGCGACATAGCCCTACTATTCCGTGTTTAGAAGCGGCCGTTAAGGAGCCATTCATGTCTGATTTCAGCAACGTGCTGAGGGCGGCGACGGCGACGGCGCTCACCGGCGGTTTGGCCTTAGCGGGCGGCGGCCCGGCGAGCGCGGATCCGGCCGGCACCGGGAACGCTTCGGATATCAATGCGCTTGCGGCCTCGCTGTCGAAGGGCTACGGCCTGAACAACTGCACCGCCCAGAACATCGACCGCAGCACACAACTGGCGGTGCTCACCTGCGGGCAGAGCCCCGACCCGCACGGCCCGGTGCAGGCTAAGTACGTGCTGTTCACCAATGCCGACAACCTGGCTACCTCGTTCAAGGCCACCATCAAGGAAGACGTCCTGACCCCGTGCGGGGACGCCGGCCAGTCACCGTCCAACTGGCACAAGGACGGTTCGGCCGCCAGCGCCGGGCAGGCGGCCTGCGGCACCTACCGAAACGGCGCCGAGATCATCTGGACCACGGACGCCAACAACACGCTGAGTTACCTGCGCGCATCCAACACCGATGTGGCGGCGCTCTACCAGTGGTGGCGCGCCAACGGGTGAGTCTCCCGCTGTGCGGCAACCGATTCCGTGGACCGACAACCAAGAAACGTTCACCCCTCTTTATTTCCATCAACCGCAGGGAGTCAGGAAAATGTCACATTGGAGCACCGCGCTGCGAGTCGTATCGGCCGCAACTTTCACAGGCAGTTTGGCTTTCGCGGGCGTTGGCGCCGCGAACGCCGAACCCAACACCGGTAACGCGTCGGACATGAACACGCTGGCCGCCTCGCTGTCGAAGGGCTATGGCCTGAACAACTGCAAGCCGCAAGAGCTCTCCGAAACCGGGGAACTGGCCGAACTGGTGTGCGGGCAGAGCCCCGACTCCAACGGTCCGGGATCCGGTGTCTACGCGCTCTTCTCCAACAGCACGAATCTGGGCTCCGCCTTCAGTTCCACCATCAAGGACGTGTCCCTGGCCGCGTGCGGGGACGCCGGGGCGTCGCCGGGAACCTGGAAGCAGAACGGCCAGACGGGCGGCCAGATCGCTTGTGGCACCTATAAGAATTACGCGACGTTGACCTGGACCACCGACGCCAAGAACGTCTTGGGCCACCTGACCGCGACCAACTCCGATGTGAGCGCGCTCTACCAGTGGTGGCGCACCAACGGCTGACGTCTACAGCTGAGCCGCAATAAGATCCGCCACCGCACGCATCCCGGCGGCGTTCGGGTGTAACGGAGCGGGCCGTCCCGGCAGCGGGACACCGAAGCGGGCCGGCAGCGTCGTCCACGGCTCGGCCGACCATGCGTGATGCTCGCGACCCGCCGCGCCGGCGCGGATGATCTCGCAACCGGTCGCCGCGGCGGCGTCGGCCGTCATCATCTCCAGCGTGGCGGCCACGTGCCGGCCCAGGTCGGCATCGGCGTCCGACAGCGGCTCCGCCGGCACGCCCGGCGGCGGCAGCATCGTCAGATAGTCGACGAAGAAAATCCGTGCCCGGGCGGATCGCTGACGCAACGCGCGGCCGACCGCGCACAGCGATTCAAACACCGCGTCCAGGGCGCGATCCCGCGCGTCGCGATCCAGCAGTTCGGCGATGCGGTCCCCCAGCAGCGGCACGTGACGCAGTGGACGCGGCAGCGACGCGGCCATCAACAGCGGAACGTAGCCGACGTCGTTGCCACCGATGGTCACCGTGACCAGGCTCTCGGTGCCGTCCAGCGCGGCGATCTGCGGTGGTGCCCCGCGTTGGCGCTCGGCGAGCACGTGCGCGGTGGTCGCCCCGGAGAAGGTGACGTCGACCAGGTCGTGCTGGTATCGCTGCGCGATCAGGTGCGCGTAGTTGCGCGCCGAGCGGCCCGACCAGCGCGGAGCCCCCGCGGCGCGGGGCCGGATGCCCGGACCTGCGGCCATCGAACTGCCCAGCGCGACATAGCGACTCATCGCTGCGGGCTCGACGCCTGCGCCCAGAACCGCTTCGGTATCCGTCCGGCGCGCCGGGCCAGGTATCCGGCGGTGACGGCGGCCGACATCGCGGCGGCCATCGCGGCCGGATCGGCGGCCCTGGTCACCGCGGTGGCCAACAGCACTGCGTCGCAACCCAATTCCATCGCCAGCGCGGCGTCGCTGGCGGTTCCGATGCCGGCGTCGAGCACCACCGGGACGCCGGCCCGGGCGACGATCATCTCGATGTTGTGCGGATTGGTGATGCCGAGGCCGGTGCCGATCGGCGAGCCCAGCGGCATGACCGCCGCGCATCCGGTGTCCTCGAGGCGGCGCGCCAGCACCGGATCATCGTTGGTGTAGGGCAGCACGACGAACCCGTCATCGACCAATTGCTCTGCAGCTCGCACCAATTCGACGGCATCGGGCAGCAGCGTGCGCTCGTCGGCGATCACCTCGAGCTTGATCCAGTTGGTGCTCAGCGCCTCGCGCGCCAACTGGGCGGTGAGCACCGCTTCGGCCGCGCCGCGGCATCCCGCGGTGTTGGGCAGCGGCGTGATGCCCAGCCGGTTGAGCAGATCGAGCAGCCCGGTGCCGCCCTCGGCGTCGACCCGGCGGATGGCGACGGTGGTCAGTTCGGTGCCCGAGGCCACCAGCGCCTCCTCGAGCACCGCGAGGTTGCTCGCTCCCCCGGTCCCCATGATGAGCCGCGACGCGAAGCTGCGGTCGCCAATCGTCAGTTTTGAGTCAGCCACCTTGCACCGCCGTCACGATCTCGAGCCGGGCACCGTCGAAAAGTTCTGTGGCCCAACGTGATCGCGGTATCACCGCGTCGTCCATGGCGACGGCGACGCCGCGATCAGGAAAACCCAGGGAATCCAGCAGCGCGGCGACCGTGGTGTGCGCGTCGACGTCGACTTTCTGTTCGTTGACCAGAACGATCATGGGTGTGCTCCCACCGGGGCCAGTTCGGAAACGATCTGCTCTGCCGTCCAGGGCGCCAACAGGAATCCCGACCGGCCGTGGCCGGCGGCGACCAGCGTCCGCGCATCCAGGCGATGCACCAGCGGCAGATTATCGGGGGTCATCGGGCGCAGCCCGGCGGCGCACTCGGCCAGCTCGTATTCGCCCAGCGCCGGCAGCACCGCGCACGCGTCGTCGAGCAGGTCACGCACCCCCGACACCACCGGGGCGGTGTCGCGCCCGTGCTCGTATTGGGTGGCCCCGACCACCACCCCGTCGGCGCGTGGCACCAGGTACACCTGCCGTCCGTGCACGCGGGCGCGAACGACCCGCTGCGGCAACGGCATACAACCCTTGCGCCACCGCAGGCGCAGCACTTCGCCCTTCACCGGCCGCACCGGCAGGCCGGGCCACAGGGCCGGCGCGTCGATGCCGTTGGCGATCACCACCGCGTCGCCCTCGGCGTCCGACAGGTCGCGCACCGGCGGCGCCCACGCCACCCCGAGGCGCTCGCACTCGGCGCCGAGAGCCTCCACCACCGCGCGGTTGTCCACGGCCAGTTCGGTGGGCGCCCGGAAGCCGTGCCGGATGCCCTGCGCCAACAGGGGTTCGACGTCGCGGGCGGCCGACTCCCAGACCACCGGATGGCCCTGGGCGGACAACCATGCCGCGACGGTGCGCAGGTCCTCGGCATCGGCGCGGTCGACGGCCACCACCAGCGACTCGCGCGCGGTGACCACCTCGGCCGGCAACCCGTCCAGGAAGCCCTCGCGCCACAGCCGCAACGACTCCAGGCCCAGCCGCAACAACCGCTCTTCGCCGGGCCAGCCCTCGCTGTGCGGTGCCAGCATGCCGCCGGCGACCCAGGATGCGCCCTTGTGGTCGCTGCGGTGCACCCGCACCGACCACCCGGCCTGCGCGGCGCGGCGCGCCACCGCGAGGCCGATGACGCCGCCGCCGATGACCGCCAGGGACCCCAGCGGGGGTCCCGAGGGCATCCCGGTCATTGTCGAGCCTCCCTTCGCCGGCATTACCCGGATCAGGTGTGACGGTAAGGACAGGTCCGGATGGGTCCGGCTGTGCCCACTCTCAGCCCCGCAGTCACTCGACTACCCGGGACTCCCGTGTCTAGTAGTTCTCTTCGGCTCCACGCTAGCGCGCTAGCGTCTCGGTGTGCAGCGTCCCTTTGATAGACGACTTTCCGTTCTGGCCACCGCGCGGCTGTATCTGTGCACCGACGCGCGCCGTGAGCGCGGCGATCTGGCCGAGTTCGCCGACGCCGCCCTGGCCGGCGGCGTGGACATCATCCAGCTGCGCGACAAGGGATCGGCCGGTGAGCAGCGGTTCGGCCCGCTCGAGGCGCGCGAGGAGCTAAAGGCGTGCCGGATCTTGGCCGACGCGGCCCGCCGGCACGGCGCCTTGTTCGCCGTCAATGACCGCGCCGACATCGCCCGCGCGGCCGGCGCCGACGTGCTGCACCTCGGGCAAGGCGACCTGCCGCCGGCCGTCGCGCGCGACATCGCCGGGCCGGACGTCCTGCTCGGGTTGTCCAGCCACGACCGGGAGCAGGCCGCCGCCGCGGCGGCGCTCGGCGACGCGGACTACTTCTGCGTGGGGCCGTGCTGGCCCACGCCCACCAAACCGGGCCGCCAGGCGGCGGGCCTGGGACTGGTGCGGGCCGCCGCCGAATTCGGCACCGACAAGCCGTGGTTCGCGATCGGCGGCATCGACGAGCAGCGGCTGCCCGAGGTGCTCGACGCCGGCGCCCGGCGCATCGTGGTGGTGCGGGCGATCACCGCAGCCGCCGACCCGCGGGCCGCGGCGCATCGGCTCAGCTCGGCGCTGGCAGCATCGAGCTGAGCCGGCGGGTCAGCTGCGAGGGCTCCTGGCCCGCGTCGCCGGGCGTGCACCATACGAAGACGCCGGCCTCGATCTCGATCGTGCGCGGCAGGTATTGCCGTCGCTCGTCGCCGTCGTCCAGCGGCAACACCGCCGGCGCGGTGCGCAGCCGCTGCCAGCTGGCCGCGAAGCCGGGATGCAGCGGCAGGTCGGCCACCTCGGTTTCGGCGACCCAGCGCATCTCGGCGCTTTCCCGGTTGGGCACGGTGTGCAGCAACTCGTCGGCGTCGGCGACGACGGTGGTGTAGCTCCACTGCGTGCCGGCGATCCCGGCGACCTCGGCCGTGACCACGGTCGCGCGCACGGCCAGCCGCTCACCGACCAGCCCGGCCTCCTCGTTCGCTTCCCGGACCGCGGTCTCCTCCGGCGTCTCGTGGCTGTCCCGGGCGCCGCCCGGCAGCCCCCACGTCCCGCCCTGGTGGCTCCACACCGCGCGATGCTGCAGCAGCACCGCGGGGGTGCCGTCAGGTTGCGGGGCCCGCAGCAGCAAACCCGCCGCGCCGAAGCGACCCCAGTAATGGGCGCCGCTGTCGGAGATCACCCAACCGTCACCGTCGCCCTGCACGGATTCAGGATATGCAGACTTGGTTTGGGCGTCGTCAATTGCGTCGGCCTCCACCCATCCACCCGAACATGCTCTTAGACTTCGCTTATAGAGGTCCGTGCAGCGAAACGAAATGGCCGAGAGATGAGGGCTGATAAGACGTGACGGTTGAGCTGGCGCACCCGTCGACCGAGCCGCAGGGATCGCGGTCACCGGCCGAACCGGCTCATCCACGCTGGTGGTTCATCTCGACGACGCCGGGCCGCATCTTGACCATCGGGATCGTGCTGGCCACGCTCGGCGGGATCAGCGCCTTCGCCACGTCGACCACCATCAACCACCGGCAGCAGGTGCTCACCACGGTGCTCAACCACACCGAGCCGCTGTCCTTCGCCGCCGGGCGGCTCTACACCACGCTGTCGGTCGCCGACGCCGCCGCGGCCACCGCGTTCATCGCCGAGGCCGAGCCGCAGCCGGTTCGCCAGCGCTACGAGCAGGCGATCACCGATGCGTCCGTCGCGGTGACCCGCGCCTCGAGCGGCCTCACCGACGAGCCACTGGTGCAGCTGCTGGGCCGGATCAACGCCGAGCTGGCCGTCTACACCGGACTGATCGAAATCGCCCGGACCAACAACCGCGAGGGCAACCCGGTCGGGTCGTCATACCTGTCGGAGGCGTCGGGGCTGATGCAATCGACGATCCTGCCCGACGCGGCCAAGCTGTATCAGGCGACGTCGCAGCGGGTGGACGCCGAGACCACCGCGTCGACGCAGATACCGGCGCCGGTCATCATGGTGGTCGGCGCCACCGTGATCTTCGGTGCGTTCTCGCACCGCTGGCTGGCGCGGCGCACGCGGCGCCGAATCAACCCGGGCCTGGTGGTGGGTGCACTCGCTATTCTCGTCATGGTGGTTTGGGTTGGGACTGCGCTGACCATTTCTACGACGGCCAGTCGTAGTGCGAAGGACACTGCCGCGGAATCCCTCAAGACCGTCACCAACGTCGCGATCACCGCCCAGCAGGCGCGCGCCGACGAGACCCTGTCGCTGATCCGTCGCGGCGACGAGGAGAAGCGCAAGCAATCGTTCTATCAGCGCATCGATTCCATGCACCGCCAGCTCGACCAGTACATGTCGCGGAGCGACGCGGTCGACAAGCCGGATTTGGAAGGCGCCGATCAGCTGCTGCTGCGCTGGCGGCAGGCCAACGACCGGATCACCTCGTACATCTCGGTGGGTAACTACCGGGCCGCCACCCAGGTGGCGCTGGGCAGCAGCGAGGAGGACTCCACACCGGCGTTCGACAAGCTGGACGACGAGCTGGTCAAGGCCATGGACCAGGGCCGCATCCACCTGCGCAACGACGTCATCAACGCGCGCAGCGGGCTGTCCGGCGCCCAGGTCGGCGGCGTGGTGCTCAGCCTCGGCGCGGCCGTCGCGGTGGCGCTGGGCCTGTGGCCGAGGCTGAAAGAGTATCGATAATGATCCGCCTGCCCCTGCTTCGCCGGGCGTGCACCGTGGCCGCCGCCGCGGTCGTGCTGGCGGGTTGCGGACACACGGAATCGCTGCGGGTGGCCAGCGTGCCGACATTGCCGCCGCCGACACCGGTCGGCATGGAGCAGTTGCCGCCCCAGCCGCCGCTGCCGCCCGACGGTCCGAATCAGAACTGCGACCTGACGGCCAGCCTGCGGCCCTTCGCCACCAAGGCCGAGGCGGACGCCGCGGTCGCCGACATCCGCGCCCGGGGCCGGCTGATCGTCGGGCTCGACATCGGCAGCAACCTGTTCAGCTTCCGCGACCCGATCACCGGTGAGATCACCGGTTTCGACGTCGACATCGCCGGCGAGATCGCGCGCGACATCTTCGGCGCGCCGTCCCACGTCGAATACCGGATCCTGTCGTCGGACGAACGGGTCACCGCGCTGCAGCGCTCCGAGGTCGACGTCGTGGTCAAGACCATGACCATCACCTGCGACCGGCGCAAAGAGGTGAACTTCTCGACCGTCTACCTCGACGCCAACCAGCGCATCCTGGCCCCGCGCGACTCGTCGATCGTCAAGGTCGCCGACCTGTCCGGCAAGCGGGTCTGCGTGGCAAAGGGCACGACGTCGCTGCACCGCATCCAGCAGATCGACCCGCCGCCGGTGGTGGTGTCGGTGGTGAACTGGGCCGACTGCCTGGTGGCGATGCAGCAGCGCGAGATCGACGCGGTCAGCACGGATGATTCGATCCTGGCCGGGCTGGTGGAAGAGGACCCCTACCTGCACATCGTCGGGCCGAACATGGCCACCCAGCCCTACGGCATCGGGGTCAATCTGAACAACACCGGATTGGTGCGGTTCGTCAACGGGACGCTGGAACGGATCCGCCGCGACGGCACGTGGAACACGTTGTACCGCAAGTGGTTGACGGTGCTGGGGCCCGCGCCCGCCCCGCCGGTACCGAGGTATCTGGACTGATGGCCGAGCCGGACAAGCAATCCGAGCAGGCGGAATCCGGCCCGGAAGACGTGGCGGACGTGGGCCCGGGCACCCAGCCGGCCGACGTCCAGACCGGCGGTGCGGCGACCGGGCGGCTGCAGGCCACCCAGGCGCTGTTCCGTCCCGACTTCGACGACGACGATGACGACGACTTTCCGCACATCTCGCTAGGCACCCTGGACACCGATCCGCAGGACCGCATGACGGTGGCGACGCGATCGCTGCCGGCGGTCCGGCAGCTCGGCGGTGGCCTGGTCGAGATCCCGCGCGGACGCGATATCGATCCGCGCGAAGCCCTGATGACCAATCCGGTGGTGCCGGAGTCCAAGCGCTTCTGCTGGAACTGCGGAAAACCCGTCGGCCGATCCAGCAAGAAGGCCAAGGGCACGTCGGAGGGTTGGTGCCCATCCTGCGGCAGCCCGTATTCGTTTCTGCCGCAGCTCAATCCGGGCGATATCGTCGCCAACCAGTACGAGGTCAAGGGCTGCATCGCGCACGGCGGCCTGGGCTGGGTGTATCTGGCGGTCGACCACAACGTCAACGACCGGCCGGTGGTGCTCAAGGGCCTGGTGCACTCCGGCGACGCGGAGGCGCAGGCGATCGCGATGGCCGAACGACAGTTCCTGGCCGAGGTGGTCCACCCGCAGATCGTGCAGATCTTCAACTTCGTCGAGCACGTCGACCAGCACGGAAATCCGGTCGGCCTCATCGTCATGGAATACGTCGGCGGTCAGCCGCTGCGGCACGGGAAGGGTGAGAAGCTACCCGTCGCCGAGGCCGTCGCCTACCTGCTGGAAATCCTGCCCGCGCTGAGCTATCTGCACTCCATCGGCCTGGTCTACAACGACCTGAAGCCGGAGAACATCATGCTCACCGAAGAGCAGCTCAAGCTGATCGACCTGGGCGCGGTGTCGCGGATCAATTCGTTCGGATACCTGTATGGCACACCGGGTTTCCAGGCGCCCGAGATCGTGCGGACCGGCCCGACGGTCGCCACCGACATCTACACGGTGGGCCGCACGCTGGCCGCGCTCACGCTGAACCTGCAAACACGCAACGGCCGCTACGTCGACGGGCTGCCCGAGCACGACCCCGTGCTGAGCACCTACGACTCCTTCCGACGCTTGTTGCGCCGCGCCACCGACCCCGACCCGCGGCGCCGGTTCTCGAGCACCGAGGAGATGTCCGCCCAGTTGATGGGTGTGCTGCGCGAGGTGGTCGCCTACGACAGTGGGGTGCCGCGACCCGGCCTGTCGACCATCTTCAGCCCCAGCCGCTCGACATTCGGGGTGGATCTGCTGGTCGCCCACACCGATGTGTACCTGGACGGTCAGGTCCACTCGGAGAAGCTGACCGCACGCGAAATCGTTACCGCACTGCAGGTTCCGCTGGTCGATCCGGCCGACGTCGCCGCTCCCGTTCTACAGGCGACCGTGCTGTCCCAGCCGGTGCAGACGCTGGACTCGTTGCGCGCGGCGCGGCACGGGACGCTGGACGCAGACGGCGTCGAGGTGTCCGAGTCAGTGGAGCTGCCGCTGATGGAGGTCCGCGCGCTGCTGGATCTCGGCGACGTGGCCAAGGCCACCCGCAAGCTCGACGACCTGGCCGAGCGGGTCGGCTGGCAATGGCGCTTGGTGTGGTACAAGGCCGTCGCCGAGCTGCTCACCGGCGACTACGATTCGGCCACAACGCATTTCATCGAGGTGCTGGACACGTTCCCCGGCGAGCTGGCGCCCAAGCTGGCGCTGGCCGCCACCGCCGAATTGGCCGGCGACGTCGACGACCACAAGTTCTACGAGACGGTGTGGAAGACCAACGACGGCGTGATCTCGGCCGCGTTCGGATTGGCCAGAACGCTGTCCGCGGAAGGCGATCGGGCCGCCGCGGTGCGCACGCTGGACGAGGTGCCCGCCACCTCCCGGCACTTCACCACCGCGCGGCTGACCAGCGCGGTGACGCTGCTGTCCGGCCGGACCAAGAGCGAGATCACCGAAGAGGACATCCGCGACGCGGCGCGGCGGGTGGAGGCGCTGCCGCCCACCGAGCCCCGCGTGCTGCAGATCCGCGCGCTGGTGCTGGGCTGTGCGATGGACTGGCTGGAAGACAATAAGGCCAGCACCAACCACATCCTCGGGTTCCCGTTCACCGAACACGGATTGCGGCTGGGCGTCGAGGCGTCGCTGCGCAACCTGGCCCGCGTCGCCCCGACCCAGCGGCACCGCTACGCGCTGGTCGACATGGCGAACAGGGTGCGGCCCACCAGTACGTTCTAGTGTTTCGTCGGCCTTCGTCTGGGCTTGGCTTGTCGTCGAGCGTGAATCCTTGGCGGGGATATCGCGAAAACCCCGCCGTCAGTGCACGCTCAACGCCGTCAGCGCACACTCGCGGCCGCCAGCGCGGCTCGCACACGACGCAGGATGCCGGCGGGACGGTCCTCCGCAACGATCCGGACGACGATCCACCCCATCCGCTCGAGCATCTCGATTCGTCGAATGTCTTTGACGTACTGCCGCCGGTTCACCCGATGATGGTCACCGTCGTATTCGACGGCCACCATCCAGTCCTCCCAGCCCCAAGTCGAGATAAGCGACGGGAATGCCGTCCACGTCCAGCACAGGTATCTGGGTCTGTGGCCGCGGCAGGCCCGCGTCGATGAGGAGCAGCCGCAGATAGCTCTCCCGAGGGGATTGCGCTCCCGCGTCGATCAGCTCGAGCGCGGCCTCCAGCCGCCGCAGGCCGGACGAACGAGGGTGGCGTCGGGCGACGCTCAGCACGTCATCGACCTTGAAACCCGTTGCGCGGGCGAGCGCGTCCAGCCGAACGACGGATGACCGGACTGCTCCGCGGCGCCCGATGTCGAAGGCGGTGCGCTCGGGCGTCGTGACGGAGCGGCCGGCGATGATTTGCGTTTCGCCGACCGCCAGCGCGGCACGGCGCGTCAGGATGCCCTCGGGCGGACGGGGGTTGGCATACATCAGCTCGACCGGGATGTCATCAGGAATCCATTTGGCGCCGTGCAACGCCGCGGCGGCCGCTCCGGCGATGGTCCCGCTGCGTCCGGACCACAGCCATGCCGCGCTGATGCGCAGTTCGAGGGAAAGCGGAACGTCATTCAGGAGGTAGACGTTGGGAAACACCGCCCGGTAGTGAGCGCGCAACTGATGCCTGCTCAACGCCCGAGATGCCAGTGCTTCGCTGCCGATAAACGGTTCGCTCATAGCCCGCATGCTGCGAACGACCGCAGATCGACCGCCGGCCGCGAGTTAACCGATGCACAGGGTCAGGCCTACCAGGGCTTCGGTGTGCATTCAGGACTTCGAGCGTGCTCCCAGGGCGGGGGTAATCGCGAAAACCCCGCCGTCAGTGCACGCTCAACCGCCCGCACGGGCGTCGCAAGGAAATCTCAAGAAGGCTTCGGCATAGTTGATGCATGGCGGGGCAGTCCAGGCAGTGGCTGACCACGGCCCGGGTGCTGCGCCGGGCCGGGTTCGGGGTGACCGGACCCGAGGTCGACGCCGCCGTCGGCCGGGACTGGCCCGGCCACGTGGACGCGATGCTGGCCACCAACCCCGACGCCGATCCCGGCGCGGTCGCGACCCCGATGCCCACCCTGACCACGCCGACCCCGCCCGGCAAGCGCGCCACGCCCGCCGCGCGCAGGCAGTACAACCAGCAGATCACCGAACAGTTGAGTGTGCTGTCGGATTGGTGGATACGTCGCATGGTCGGCGTGCGGCAGCCGGTGCACGAAAAGCTGACCCTGTTGTGGCACAACCACTTCGCCACGTCGGCGCAGAAGGTCCGGGTCGCGGCGTACATGGCCGCACAGAATCAGAAACTGCGCGCGGGGTCGCTGGGCGATTTTCGCGCCCTGGCGTACGCGATGCTGACCGACGCCGCGATGCTGCGCTGGCTGGACGCGCAGAGCAGTACCGCCAAGGCACCCAACGAAAACCTGGCCCGCGAGTTCATGGAGCTGTTCGCGTTGGGACATGGCAACGGCTACACCGAGAGCGACGTGCGCAACGGGGCGCGGGCCCTGACGGGATGGGTGATCGGCGCCGGCGGCACGACCTCGGTGGCCCCCAAACGCCATGACGCGAGCGCCAAGACGCTGTTCGGGCGCAGCGGCAACTTCGATGCCGCCGGGTTCTGCGACACCGTGCTGGCGCAACCCAAATCGGCCGAATACGTCGCGGGACGGCTGTGGCAGCAACTGGCCTCCGACGATCCGGCGCCGCCGCCCGTGCTCGAGCGGCTGGTCGCCGCGTACGGGCCCAGCCGCGACCTGCGCGCGCTGACCCGGGCGATCCTCACCGACGACGAGTTCACCGGCAGCCGCGCCGCGGTGGTCAACACCCCGGCCGAATGGCTCGTCGGGGTGATCCGGGCGCTGCGGGTACCGGTCGATAACCCCAAGCGCCTCAAGATGATTGACGCGACCCTGCGTACGCTGGGTCAGCGGCCGTTCTACCCGCCCAGCGTCGGGGGCTGGCCCAGCGGCCAGGTGTGGCTGTCCACCGCCAGCGCCGACGCCCGCCTGCGGGCGGCGACCGAGTTGGCGCACGCCGGCGACCTCTCGGGCATCGAGAGCGCCGCCGCCGGCGACCGCATCGACGCGGTCGGTTACCTGATCGGTGTCGGCGCCTGGTCGGACCGCACCGTGAACGCGCTGCGGCCGCTGACAGGCCAACCGGCGCGGTTGGTCGCGGCCGCCGTCAACACTCCCGAATACCTGACGTCGTAGCGAGAACGCCCATGCCCGAGATGAACCGTCGCAAATTCCTGATAGCCAGCGCGGGAGCCGGCGCGGCGGGGCTGCTCTCCTCGGCCGTGGCGGTCAACTGGCCCGACCTGATGCGCGCGGCGCGGGACCGGCCGCTGGCCGACGGCGCCGGCGTCCTGGTGATCGCCACGCTGTACGGCGGCAACGACGGGATCAACACCGTGATCCCCTACGCGGACAACGCCTATCACGACGCACGGCCCGAACTCGCCTACGCCCCAAGCGATGTCCTGCACCTCGATCAGCAGCTTGGCCTCAACCCGGCGATGAGGGGGCTGGCCGGGCTGTGGAACCAGCGGCGGCTCGCCATCGTGCGCGGCGCGGGCTACCCGAAGCCCGACCACAGCCACTTCCGGTCCATGGACATCTGGCAGACGGCGTCGCCGGCCGAGCCCGTGTCGACGGGCTGGATCGGCCGCTGGCTCGACGCCACCGGCGACGACCCGTTGCGGGCGGTCAACATCGGGGCGGTGCTGCCCCCACTGGCCGTCGGCGCCAAGTGCACGGCCGCGGCGCTTTCGCCGGGCGGTGGGCCGGGCAAGGCGGAGACGTTCGACGCGGTGATGGCCGCGCTGGGCAGCGACGACCCCGACGACACGCCGGCGATGGCCGCGGTGTGCAAGGCCTACCGAGCCGCGCGCACGGCCGACACCACGTTCGCCTCGGTGAAACCCGCGACCAAGCAACATAATTCACTGTCCGCCCAGCTGAGCGTGGTGGCCCAGGCCATCAAGGCCCGCGTCCCCACGCGGGTCTACACGGTGCAGTTGGGCGGCTTCGACACCCACGCCGGCGAGCGCGGGACCCAACAGCGTCTGCTGCAGACGTTCGACGAGGCGGTGACCGCGTTCGTCCAGGAGATGGCCGGCCGCGATGTGGTGCTGATGGCGTACTCGGAATTCGGGCGCCGGGTTCGCGCCAACGCTTCGCAGGGCACCGATCACGGCACGGCCGGTCCCGTCTTCGTCGCCGGTACCCCGGTCAACGGCGGGTTCTACGGCGAGCAGCCCAGCCTCACCGACCTCGACAACGGAGACCTGAAGTACACCACCGACTTTCGGGACATCTACGCCGAGCTGCTGGCGCGCACGGTCGGGGCCGATCCCACGCCCGCGGTGGGCGCCGGCCGCAACAGGCTGGGCTTTTTATCCGCCTAGCACGTGCACGCAGTCACGCGCGATGGCCAGCTCCTCGTTCGTCGGGACGACCAGGACGGCGATCGGTGAATCGTCGGCGGAGATCTGGCGTGCCCCCTTGCCGCCGCCCAGGTTGCGGCGCTGGTCGAGCACGATGCCCAGCTCCTCCATACCGGCCACCGCGTCGCGGCGCACCGCCGGGTCGTTCTCGCCGATCCCCGCGGTGAAGCTGATGACATCGGTGTGCCCCAGCACCGCCAGATAGGCGCCGATGTACTTGCGCAGCCGATGCGTGAACACGCTGTAGGCCAATTGCGCTGACTCGTCGCCGGATTCGATCATCGTCCGCAGCCGGCGGAAGTCGCGCTCGCCGGACAGGCCCAGCACACCGGAACGCTGGTTGAGCATCGACTCGACGTCGTTCACCCCCATCTCGGCCGCATGCGAGAGGTAGCCGACGATGCTCGGGTCGATGTCGCCGCTGCGGGTGCCCATCACCAGACCCTCCAGCGGCGTCAGGCCCATCGAGGTGTCCAGGGGCCGGGTACCGGCGATGGCCGAGGCGGAGCAGCCGTTACCCAGGTGCAGCACAATCTGTTTCAGGCCACCGACCGAGCGGCCCAGGAACGCCGCGGCCTGCTCGCTGACGTAGCGGTGCGACGTCCCGTGAAACCCGTACCGGCGGATCCGGTAGCGCTGGGCCAGGTCGCGATCGATGGCGTAGGTGGCCGCCGCGGGCGGCAGGTCGTGAAAGAAGCCGGTGTCGAACACCGCGATGTGGGCGGTGTCGGGCAACAGTTTGCGCGCGACCTCGATGCCCTTGAGGGCGGGCGGATTGTGCAGCGGGGCGAGCTCGGACAGTTCGTGCAGCCGGCCGATCACCGCGTCGTCCAACAGCGTGGGTTGATAGAAGGTGTTGCCGCCGTGCACCACCCGGTGGCCCACCGCGACGATGCCGCTCGCCTTCAGGTCGATACCGTCGTCGGCCAGCGTGTCGAACGCGCGGCGTAGCGCCGCGTCGTGGTCGGGAACCGACGACGACTCCTCTCCGATCCGCTCGACGAGGCCGGTTGCCCGCGCGGCACCCGAATCGGGGTCGACCACTTGGTATTTCAGGGATGACGAGCCGGAGTTGATCACCAGCACCAGGCGCGTGTCGCCACTGTCCGCCACGGCTACCCCTGCGCCTGGATCGCAGTGATGGCCACGGTGTTGACGATGTCTTCGACCAGCGCGCCCCTGGACAGATCGTTCACCGGCTTGCGCAAGCCCTGCAGCACTGGCCCGATGGCAAGCGCGCCGGCACTGCGCTGCACCGCCTTGTAGGTGTTGTTGCCCGTGTTGAGGTCGGGGAAGATCAGCACAGTGGCTCGGCCGGCCACCGGTGAGTCGCGCAATTTGGTCGCCGCGACCGACGGCTCGATCGCGGCGTCGTACTGAATGGGTCCCTCAACCGGCAGGTCGGGGTTGCGTTTCCGCACCAATTCGGTTGCCGTCCTTACCTTGTCGACGTCCGCGCCGGTGCCCGAGTCGCCGGTCGAGTACGACAGCATCGCCACCCGCGGTTCGATGCCGAACTGCGCGGCGGTGCGCGCCGACGAGATCGCGATGTCGGCCAGCTGCTCGGGCGTCGGGTTCGGGATGATCGCGCAGTCGCCGTACGCCAGCACCCGATCGGGCAGGCACATCAAGAAGATGCTGGACACCGTCGAGACGTCCGGGACCGTCTTGATGATCTCGAACGCGGGCCGCACGGTGTGGGCGGTGGTGTGCGCCGCGCCGGACACCATGCCGTCGACATAAGAGTTGTGCACCAGCATGGTGCCGAAATAGGTGCTGTCGCGCATGGCCTCGCGGGCCTGCTCGACGGTGACGCCCTTGGCCTTGCGCAACTCGGCGTATTGGTCGGCGAACTCGTCGCGCAGCGGACTGCTGCGCGGGTCGATCACCGTGGCATCGACCAGGTCGACGCCGAGTTCCCCCGCACGCTGGCGGATCCGGGCCTCGTCGCCCAAAATGGTCAGGTCGGCGACACGGCGCTGCAGGACCCGTCCGGCGGACCGCAGGATCCGGTCGTCGTCGCCCTCGGGAAGCACGATGTGCTTGCGATCCGCGCGCGCCTGCAGCGTCAGCTGGTGAATGAACATCTGCGGCGTGGTGACCGTGGGTATCGGAATGGCAAGCTGCGCAAGCAGATCGGTGATGTCGACGTGAGCGTCCATCAGCTCCAGCGCGGTGTCGATCTTGCGCTGCGAGGTCGCCGTGACCCTGCCCCGCGCCGACGCCGCCGCGCTGGCGGTGTCGTAGGTGCCCAGCACGGTGGCGACGATCGGCAGCCGCAGCCGAAGACCCGCGACGAGCGCGGCGATAGACGGGTGCAGCGTGAAGCCGCCGTTGAGCACGATGCACGATAGCGACGGAAAGCCTTCCGCGGCATGGGCGCTGGCGACGGCGAGCACCACGTCCGAGCGGTCGCCGGGGGTGATGACGGCGATGCCGTCGCGCAGCCGTTCCAGGACATGGTCGGCCGTCATCCCGGCGACCAGCACGCCGGTGACCTCGCGTTCACGCAGCGACTCCTCGCCGCTGACCGGCGTTCCGCCGACCGCCTTCTCCAGCTCGGCCACAGTCGGCGCCGACAGCAGCGGCTCGTCGGGCAGCACGTAGCTGCGCTGGGCGAATCTGCCCAGGGCCGCGGCGATGTCGGTCAGCCCGGCCGGATCGCAGCGGTTGGCCACCACCGCCGCGGTGTGGGCGTGCTGGGCATCCAGCTCGGCCAGGCAGACGTCGATGACGCTGGCGATCTCGGCGGCCGTGCGACCCTTGCCGCTGACCGTCAGCAGCAGGGGCGCACCGAGATTGACCGCGATGCGCGCGTTGGTGGAAAGTTCCGCGGGCCGCGTCACGTCGGTGTAGTCACTGCCGACGATCACCACGACGTCGCACGCCTCGGCGACGGCGTGATAGGCGTCGACGACGCTGGCGAGGGCGGCGTCACCGTCGGCGTGCAGCTGCTGATAGGTGACGCCGACGCACTGCTCGTACGACAGGCCGGCGGTGGTCCGCGTCAGCAGCAGTTCCAGGATGTAGTCGCGCTCGTCACCGTCTGAGCGCGTAATGGGCCGGAACACACCGACTTTCGCGACCGTCGCGGTCAACCGGTGCAGCAGTCCGAGCGCGATGGTCGACTTGCCGGTCTCCGGCTCGGGGGCGGCGATGTAGATCGCTGTCACTGAACCGACAGAGGGCCCGAGACCATTCGCCCGTCCCTCAGGCCAGCCGCCGCAGCCGCGGCGCCAGGTCCTTCTCGAAGAGCTCCAGGAACCGGCGTTGGTCGTGGCCGGGCGCGTGGAACACCAGATGGTTGAGGCCCCATTTCACGTACTGGCCGACCTTTTCGACCGCCTCGTCCGGGTCGGACGCCACGATCCAGCGCTTGGCGACCTGCTCGATAGGCAGCTCGTCGGCGGCCTTCTCCATCTCCAGCGGGTCGTGAATGCTGGTCTTCTGCTCGGCCGTCAGCGACAGCGGCGCCCAGAACCGGGTGTTCTCCAGCGCCTTGTCCGGGTCGGTGTCGTAGGAGATCTTGATTTCGATCATCCGGTCGATGTCGTCGGGATTCTTTCCGGCGGCCTCCGCACCCTCCCTCATCGCGGGCATCAGCTTGTCCTTGTACAGCTCCTCGCCCTTGCCGGAGGTGCAGATGAAGCCGTCGCCGGCCCGACCCGCGTACTTGGCCACCTGCGGGCCGCCCGCGGCGATGTAGATCGGGATGCCGCCCTCCGGAACGTCGTAGATGGAGGCGCCCTTGGTGTGGTAGTACTCGCCCTCGAAGTCGACGCGGTCGCCGAGCCACAGTTCGCGCATCAGCCGCACCGATTCGCGCAGCCGGGCATAGCGTTCCTTGAACTCCGGCCACTCGCCCTCGTATCCGGTGGCTATCTCGTTGAGCGACTCGCCGGTGCCCACGCCGAGGAAGATGCGGTCCGGGTACAGGCAGCCCATCGTCGCGAACGCCTGCGCGATGACGGCGGGGTTGTAGCGGAAGGTCGGGGTGAGCACCGAGGTGCCCAGCACCAGCCGCTTGGTGCGCTCGCCGACGGCGGTCATCCAGGCGAGCGAAAACGGGGCGTGTCCGCCCTCGTGCCGCCACGGCTGGAAGTGGTCACTGACGGTGGCGCTGTCCATGCCGTGCCCTTCGGCGGCGACAGCGAGTTCGACGAGCTCGCGTGGTGCAAATTGTTCAGCGGACGCTTTGTATCCGAGTTTCAGTTCAGCCACCTGTTCTTTCTACTCCTGTGCTGGATCGCAGGCGCGGCTGAGCCGGGTTCACACCTACACTCGCGGGCATGCGATCGGCGCCGACTCTCGTTCAAGTGACCGACACGGTGTACCTCGCCCAAGGCGAGGCCGTTAACTGGACCCTGGTAGTCGACGGCACCGGTGTGCTGCTGATCGACGCCGGGTATCCCGGCGACCGCGAGGACGTGCTGTCGTCGCTGCGGCAGCTGAGCTATGGCCCCGGCGACGTGCGCGCCGTCCTGCTCACCCACGCCCACATCGACCACCTGGGCTCGGCGATCTGGCTCGCCAACGAATACGGCACCGACGTGTACTGCCATGCCGAGGAGGTCGGACACGCCAAGCGCGAGTATTTGGAACAGGCGTCGGTTTTCGATGTCGCCCTTCGCATTTGGCGGCCACGCTGGGCGGCCTGGGGTCTGCACGTGCTGCGCAGTGGCGGCCTGATTCGCGATGGCATCCCGTCCACCCGGCCGCTGACCGCCGAGGTGGCCGCCGGCCTGCCGGGCCACCCCAGTGCGGTGTTCACCCCCGGGCATACCAGCGGACACTGCTCGTATGTGGTGGACGGCGTGCTGGTCAGCGGCGATGCGCTGATCACCGGCCACCCGCTGCTGCGCCGCGGCGGGCCGCAGCTGCTGCCCGCCGTGTTCAGCCACAGCCAGCAGAATTCGCTGCGCAGCCTCGACGCGCTGGCCCTGCTGGACACCGAGATCTTGTTGCCCGGGCACGGCGACGTGTGGCGCGGTCCGATCCGGGAAGCGACCGCACGCGCCATCGCGCTGGCCCAGTGACCGTTCTGGCGAAACCCCCTGTGAATTCAGGGCTTTGCGTGTGAATCCTTGGTCTTCAGCGTGAACCTACGGCGGGCGTTGCTCGGCGTGTCGCCACCAAGGATTCACACCGAAAGTCGACGGTTCACACTCAACCGGCCAAGCCGAGGACGGGTGACTGCGGCGGTGTCAGATCAGCCACTTCTCGAAGGCGATCGGCAGGAACGGGCCCCACGACGGCAGCGGGTCCGGCGCTATCCGGGTGTACCCCGTCGCGTCATAGAGCGCCTCGGCCTCGGGCTGCCGATTGCCGGTGATCAGGTAGAGCCGCCGATACCCCCGCGCCCGGGTCTCGGCCTCCAGCGCGGCCAGCAGCGCCCTGGCGTAACCGCGGCGCCGGTGCGCGCCGTCGGTCCAGATCCGCTTGAGCTCGGCGGTGTCGGGGTCGTAGCGGCGGAACGCGCCGCCGGTCACCGGCACGCCGTCCACGACGCCGATCAACAGGCCGCCGTCCGGCGGCGCCAACTCGGCCTGCGGCACGGGCAGCCAGGTCAGGTGGGTGCTCGGCGTGCCGCCGTAGCGCTGCGCATACTCGACGGCCAGTTCGGCCAGCAGCGGTTGCGCCAGCGGGTCGTCGTGAGTTGCCGACACGAACCGCAGTTGGCCGTGCGGCGGGCTTGGATGCGGCATCACCACCACTCAAACGCGTGTCGCGGTGACGTATTCCGGGATGAACTCCGAATCACCGGGCCCCGTCCGTCGCCGCCTGCCCAGCCCCATCGCGCCCAGCAACTCGGCGATGCCAAGCCCGGCCGTTTCCCAGCCATTCGACGCCAAATACTCTGGTACATAGTGGTATTCGCCGGGATAGGTCAGGCTGGCCAGGTCAACGTCCAGGCCGCGCTGGCGCCAGCCGTCGACGAAGGCGCGCTCGGCCCCGAGCTGCAACGGATTCCACGTCGGCATGTGATCGGCAGTGAACCGACTGCCCGCCGCGCTCGCGGCGGTGACACAGTTGAGCAACTGATTCTGCTCGGCCGGCGGTAGATACCCGACGAGCAGCTGCTCGGCGACCCAGGCCGTGGGCTGCGCGGCGTCGAACCCGACCCGGCGCAGCGCGGCAGGCCAATCCTGGTGCAGGTCAACGCCGATCGCACACCGGTGGGTGGCCAATTCGGCGTCCAGCCCGCGCAGTACCTCGGATTTGAAGTCCAGCACCCGCGGTTGATCGATCTCATAGACCGTGGTCCCGGGCGGCCACCACAGCCGGTACGGCCGAGTGTCCAAACCCGACGCCAGGATCACCACCTGCCGGATGCCCGCGCGGACCGCGTCGGCCAGGAATTCGTCGACGAATCGGGTGTGCGCCGCCAGCGCGTCCATCAACGCCGTCATCGCCGGGTCGTCGCCGTCGTCCTCGGCGAACACGTGGTCCTTGATCGCCCGGGTCAGGTAGTCGATTCCGACGGCGGACAGCAGCGGCTCGGCGAACGGGTCGTTGAGCAGGCCCTTGTTGGTGGCCACCGCCCGCGCGGCGGCTCCGAAGGTCGCGGTCACCGCCACGTCGGCCCTCTGCGCCATCGTCGCCTCAGACGCCGGAGCGACGCCGCAGGGCCAGCCCGGCGGCCGCCCGCCAGCCCAGCAACAACAGCGCGGTGACCGTCGTCGCCACCAGCACGAAACTCGCCGCCACGCCCGCGGAACTCGCCTTGCGCAGCAGCATGCCCACGACCACGGTGGACAACCACGTGATCACCCCGGTCGGTACCACGGCGGTCGGCCGCCGCCACCCGCGGGAGATCACCCAGCCGACCACGGTGCCGGTGAGAAATGGCCACGCCGTCACGGCGATGCCAATGACGTCGAGGCCTTCGTCGTGGCTGCGGCGCCCCACGGCGCAGAACACCAACACCCCCACGACGTCCACCGCGAGCCAGGCCGGCCGCTGGAGCCTAAGCATGCAGGCAGACTACCGGGACGCGGCGCGATCCTTGACCGCGCAGCCGCGGTGAACCTAGATTCGTCGGAAATGAATCTTCATTCACTCAGCGGGCCGGCGGTGGTGACCGGCGGCCCGACGATGGCAGGCTGATCCCATGAGCACCAAGACGCCACCCGCCTTCGACCGCGACGACCCGCTCGGCCTCGACGCCTCGCTATCCAGCGACGAAATCGCGGTGCGCGACACCGTCCGGGAATTCTGCGCCGAGCACGTCCTGCCGCACATCGCGGAGTGGTTCGAGATCGGTGATCTGCCGGTCCGCGAACTGGCCAAGGGATTCGGCCAGCTCGGCCTGCTGGGCATGCACCTGGACGGGTACGGCTGCGGCGGCGCCTCCGCCGTGCACTACGGGCTGGCCTGCGTGGAGCTGGAGGCGGCCGACTCCGGCCTGCGATCGATGGTTTCGGTCCAGGGGTCGCTGGCAATGTTCGCGATCTGGAATTTCGGGTCCGAGGAACAGAAGCAGGAATGGCTGCCCGGCATGGCCGCCGGCGAGTTGCTCGGCTGCTTCGGGCTGACCGAACCCGACGTCGGTTCCGATCCGGCCGCGATGAAAACCCGTGCGCGCCAGGATGGTTCGGACTGGGTGCTCAACGGCCGCAAGTTGTGGATCACCAACGGCTCGGTCGCCGACGTCGCGGTGGTCTGGGCCGCCACCGACGACGGCATCTGCGGCTTCGTCGTGCCCACCAAGACACCGGGGTTTTCCGCCAACACGATCCACCACAAGCTGTCGCTGCGGGCCTCGATCACCAGCGAGCTGGTGCTCGACGACGTGCGGGTGCCCGCCGACGCGATGCTGCCCGAGGCCAAGGGCCTGCGCGGTCCGCTGTCGTGCCTGTCCGAGGCCCGCTACGGAATCGTCTGGGGCTCCATGGGGGCGGCCCGCTCGGCGTGGCAGGCCGCGCTGGACTACTCGACGCAACGCACCCAGTTCGGCCGCCCCATCGCCGGCTTCCAGCTGACCCAGGCCAAGCTCGTCGACATGGCCGTCGAGCTGCACAAGGGTCAGCTGCTGTCGCTGCACCTGGGCCGCCTCAAGGACAGCGTCGGGTTGCGTCCCGAGCAGGTCAGCTTCGGCAAGCTCAACAACACCCGGGAGGCGATCAAGATCTGCCGGACCGCGCGAACCATACTGGGCGGCAACGGAATATCGCTGGAATACCCCGTCATCCGGCACATGGTCAACCTGGAGTCGGTGCTGACGTACGAGGGCACGCCGGAGATGCATCAGCTGGTCCTCGGCCAGGCGTTCACCGGCAGCGACGCCTTCCGCTGACGCCGAGCACAATGGCCGCACGCCTGCAGTACACGTCCGAGCATCACCAGTTCCGGGACCTGGTACGCGATTTCGTGCAACAGACGGTCGTGCCCAATCACGAGACGTGGGAACGCGACGGCCAGTGGGACCGCTCGCTGTTCGTCGAGGCGGGCAAACTCGGGCTGCTGGGCTTCTCGGTGCCCGAGCATCTCGGCGGGCCGGGCGTGTGCGACTTCCGCTACAACGCGATCGTGATCGACGAGCTGCAGCGCGCAGGCGCGGCCGCCGAGGCCATCGCCTTCACGCTGCAAAACGACGTGGTGCTGCCCTACCTCACCGACCTGACCACACCGGAGCAGCAACAGCGCTGGCTGCCCGGCGTGGTCACCGGCGAGACGGTGCTCGCCATCGCGATGACCGAGCCCGGCACCGGCAGCGATCTGGCCGGAATCCGCACCACGGCAGTGCCCGACGGCAACGACTACGTCGTCAACGGCGCCAAGACGTTCATCTCCAACGGGCAGATCGGTGACCTCTTCGTCATCGCGGTGCGCACCTCGCCGGACCGCCACCACGGGCTGTCGCTGCTGGTCGTCGACCCAGCCACGCCCGGCTTCTCCCGCGGCCGCAACCTGGAGAAGATCGGCCTGCACGCCCAGGACACCAGCGAGCTCACCTTCACCGATATGCGGGTGCCGAAGGCCAATCTGCTCGAGGGCGAGGGCAAGGGCTTCTACCAGCTGATGAAGAACCTGCCCCAGGAGCGGCTCGCGCTCGGCGTGGGGGCGGTGGCCGCCGCCGAAGGCATCCTGGCTGAAACCCTCGACTACGTGCGTGACCGCACGGCGTTCGGCTCACCGATCGCCAGCTTCCAGAACAGCCAATTCGTGCTCGCCGAGCTGGCGACCGAAATCGACATCGCCCGAACCTATCTCGACGACTGCCTGGCCGAGCACCTGGACGGTGAGCTGACCGCCGCGCGCGCCGCCCGGCTGAAGTGGTGGACCACCGACCTGCAGGTGCGTACCGCCGATCGTTGCCTGCAGCTGCACGGCGGGTACGGCTACATGCGCGAGTACAGCGTGGCCCGCGCCTTCGTCGACGCCCGGATCCAGACCATCTATGGCGGCACCAACGAGATCATGAAGACGATCATCGCCAAGGACCTGGGCATCTGATGGTCACCGATTACAGCGAGCTGCCCGCCGCGGAGGCCGTGCGTGCGGCCCGGGCCGGCTCGCGGCGCCGCCAGGTGCTCGATGCCGCGGTCAAGGTGATGGGCCGCAACGGGTTTCACCAGATGTCCATGCAGGATCTGGCCGCCGAGGCCAAGGTGAGCGTCGGCCTGATCTACAAATACTTCGGTAGCAAGGAGCACCTACTGCTCGCGACGATCGTGCGGATCCAGGACGCGTTCCGCGATCAGCTGGCACCGGTCATCGCGGCCGCCGGCGCCGACGTCGTCGACCAGTTGACCGCGGGCGTGCGCCGCTACATCGAGATCGTCGACGAGAACCTCGACGGCGTGGTGCTGACCTACCGAGAGAGCCGCACCCTCGGGGCCCCGGGCCGCACCCAGATCAAGGACCTCGAAATCGCCACCGCCGCACCGCTGCGCTCGGTGATCGAGGCCGGCATCGACCAGGGCATCTTTCGCCGCGTCGACGTCGACCTGACCGTGTTCGACATCATGCTGCTCGCCCACGGCTGGGCGCTCAAGCACTGGCACTTCGGGCCGATCTACAGCATCGACCAATACATCACGCTGCAGACCCGCCACGTGCTGACCGGCTTGATTGCCGACGACCGCCGCGCCGGCTACGCGCACGTGCTGAAATAAGGGTCATGAGAATCACCGCCCGCCCGATTCGCGCCACGGTCGCGCTGCTGGCCCTGGGCGCCGTCGCCGGGATGCCCGCGGCGGGCGCCGATTCCACGCTGCCCGCGATGACCTCCAGCGGCGCCGGGCCGATCATCGGCGGCGGCTCGACCGCCGCGCAGGGAATCTCGCAGCAGCTCTTCAGCTTTGCCAACCCCAGTGCGGTCCAGGAGGTGGACGGCTCGGACGCGGCGCAATTCATCACGGCGGCGGCCGGGGCCGCCAACCAGCAGCTCGCCGGCCCCTTCTCGCTGCTGCGCCGGGCGTTGACCTGCCAGACCAACAACGCCGGATTCGGCGCCCGCGCCTACCGGCGCAGCGACGGGCAGTGGGGCGGCGCGATGCTGGTAGCGGCCAAGAGCGCGACCCCGAACGTCGACAGCCTGGTCGCCTGCGCCAAGACCAACTGGCGCAGGACGTCGGCCGGCGGCGAAGCCGCGATGTGCGACAACGGCTGGACGACCCCCACCTCCTACGAAAGCCGCCGTGGCGAGACCTATTACATCCTGCTCGCCGGCACCGCCGCCGACTTCTGCAGCGACCTGAACGCCAAGTACAAGAGCGACGCCAACGCGTGGCCGTTCTAGGCCCAGGCGATGCGCCGCCGAGCGGCCGGTGAAACCGATTGCCCGCTCGATGGTTTCGCCGCGGCGTGGCCCCGCCGATTTGGCCGCCGATTTGAATTCATATCCGGCGAGTGCCCACAGCTGTCGAGCAGCGGGAAATTAGCGTCCCAATATAGCCGCGATGACTTAGCCGCGCAGGATATTTCCAATTCTTCCCGGGTCGCGATTTTGCTGAAATTCCATTCGCGCCGAGGCGGCCGCATCCCGCCGGCGATCTCGGCTCATCCGTTTGACGAATGAGGCGGCGATATTCGCGAAATCCCTTATCTACGAGTCGTTGAGCACGTAAGCTAGCCCACGTCGGGCATCAGACAATCGTCTCCCAGACGAAGGGGGTTCTTATGTCACGTCGTACCGGCAAAATTGTCCTCGCCTTGGTCCTCGCTCTCGCAGCGCCAATGACCTCGGCGTGCACGGTTCCGCTCGTTATCGATTGCGGACCCGGTTTGACCTGCACCGGCGGATAGCCGTGCAGTAACCGAACGGGCCGCAATGTAATTTGCGTCTTTTCGTTCGGATATACCTTCGCGTTTTAGCGAAGTCCAACAGGTGACCGGCCGGAGCCGCGACATGGGTCGCTGATCCAGCATGACTCCGGCCGGGATCCTGTACCACACAAGGCATTTCGGTCAGCCGGCCGCGGCTTTGGCGCGCAGCGCGCACGAGAAGCGCCCAGAATCGATCCCTTGCAACGGCTTTCGCCCTGTGCGTCCCTTCGGCCGCTTGTGGCTGTCGCGCGGCGCTTCCGTGTCCGGAGAATGCCTCGCCTTTCTCCCCGGTGGCGTCGTACGGTGGACATGCGCTGGGAAGATGATTCCCAGGCCCACGCGTGAAGAAGGGACAGGCATGTCGCGCCATCGTGTCGTCATCATCGGAAGCGGTTTCGGCGGACTGTCCGCGGCCAAGGCGCTGCGGCGGGCCGACGTCGACATCACCGTGATCTCGAAAACGACCACGCACCTGTTCCAGCCGCTGCTGTATCAGGTGGCCACCGGAATCCTGTCCGAGGGCGACATCGCGCCGACCACCCGACTCATCCTGCGCCGCCAGCACAACGTGCGGGTGCTGTGGGGCGACGTCTCGGCCATCGACCTCACCGCGAAGACGGTCAGATCCCACCTGATGGGCATGGATACGGTGACGCCCTACGACAGCCTAATCGTGGCCGCCGGCGCGCAGCAGTCCTACTTCGGCCACGACGAGTACGCCGCCTTCGCACCCGGAATGAAGAGCATCGACGACGCCCTGGAGTTGCGGGGCCGCATCCTCGGCGCATTCGAGGCCGCCGAGGTCGCCACCGATCCGGCCGAACGCAAACGCCGGCTGACCTTCGTGGTGGTCGGGGCAGGGCCCACCGGCGTCGAGCTGGCGGGCGAGATCGTCCAGCTGGCCGAGCGCACCCTGGCCGGGGCATTCCGGACGATCACCCCCAGCGAATGCCGCGTCATCCTGCTGGATGCGGCGCCCGCGGTGCTACCGCCGATGGGTCCCAAGCTCGGCCTCAAGGCGCAACGGCGGCTGGAGAAGATGGACGTCGAGGTCCAGCTCAACGCGATGGTCACCGCGGTCGACTACATGGGCATCACGATCAAGGAGAAGGACGGCGGCGAACGCCGCATCGAATGCGCGTGCAAGGTGTGGGCGGCCGGGGTGCAGGCCAGTTCGCTGGGCGCGATGATCGCCGAGCAGTCCGACGGTACCAAAACCGACCGCGCCGGAAGGGTGGTCGTCGAACCCGACCTGACCGTCAAGGGACACCCGTACGTCTTCGTGGTGGGCGACCTGATGTCGGTGCCCGGCGTCCCCGGCATGGCGCAGGGCGCGATCCAGGGCGCCAAATACGCGGCCACCATCATCAAGCAGGCCGCCAAGGGCCACGACAATCCGGCCGAACGCAAGCCGTTCAAGTACGTCAACAAGGGCAGCATGGCGCTGATCTCCCGCTACAGCGCCGTCGCGCAGGTCGGCAAGGTGGAGTTCGCCGGATTCGTCGCCTGGCTGGCGTGGCTGCTGCTGCACCTGTACTACCTGATCGGCCACCGCAACCGCATTGCCGCCATGTTCGCCTGGGGCATCTCGTTCCTGGGCCGCACCCGCGGCCAGATGGCCATCACCAGCCAAATGATCTACGCCCGACCCGTGGTGGACTGGCTGGAGCGTCAGGCGCAGGACGGCACCCTGGCCGCGGCCGAACACGTCGACTCGGCCGAGAAACAGGCCGGCTAGCTCAGGGCCCGATCGATGTCGGCGATCAGATCGTCGGTGCCCTCCAGCCCGACAGAGATGCGCACCACGCCGTCACCGAGCCCGATCGCCGCGCGGCCCTCCGGGCCCATCGCCCGGTGCGTGGTCGTCGCGGGGTGTGTGACAAGGGATTTGGCGTCGCCGAGATTGTTCGAGATGTCGATCAGCTGCAGCTTGTCCAGCACCTCGAAGGCGCGGCCCATGGCCCCGCTGTCCGGGCAGTCGAGCGCGAAGGTGATCACCGTTCCCCCGCCGGACATCTGGCGCTTGGCCAGGTCGTATTGCGGGTGGGAGGACAGGTACGGGTAGCGGACCCAGCTCACCGCCGGATGGCTCTCCAGGAATTCGGCGATCCGGAAGGCCGAGGAATTGCTGTGCTCCACCCGGACCGCCAGCGTCTCAAGCCCTTTCACCAGCACCCAGGCGTTGAACGCGCTCATCGCCGGGCCGGTGTGCCGCATCAGCTTTTGCACCGGGCCGTCGATGTAGTCCTTGTCGCCCAGAATGGCCCCGCCGAGCACCCGGCCCTGGCCGTCGATGTGCTTGGTGCCGGAGTACACCACCACGTCGGCCCCCAGCGGGATACCCTGCTGCAGCAGTGGTGTGGCAAAGACGTTGTCCAACACCACTTTTGCGCCCGCGGCGTGTGAAAGTTCGCACACCGCGGCGATGTCCACCAGCGACTGCATCGGATTCGACGGCGTCTCGAAGAACACCGCCGTGGTGGGCACCGACAGCGCCTGCTCCCACTGCGCCAGGTCGTCGCCGTCGACGAAGACGGTTTCGACGCCCCAGCGCGGCAGGATCTCGCTGCACACCACGAAGCACGAGCCGAACAGGCTGCGCGAGGCGACCAACCGGTCCCCCGCGCCCAGCAGCGCGCCCAGCGAGGTGAACACCGCGGCCATGCCGCTCGCGGTGGCGAAGGCCGCGGGCGCCCCTTCGAGCAGGCGCAGCCGCTCCTCGAACATCGTCACCGTCGGGTTGCCGTAGCGCGAGTAGACGAAGTGGTCCACCTCGCCGGTGAACGACTGCTCCGCAATCGCCGCCGACTCGTAGACGTAGCCCGACGTCAGATACATCGCCTCGGCGGTCTCGTCGAATCCCGAACGCAACAGCCCGCCGCGCACGCCGATGGTCGCCTGGCTGACTCCCTCGGGCAGCGCCGCGGGCGTGCGAACGGAGTCGTCGTCGGCTGGGGTCATCGCCGGTTCAGCCCTGTTTCCAGGGCAATCCGATGGCGCGCCAGCCCGTCTCACCCCGGTGGCCGTTGGCGTCGAGCTGGCCCTCGAAGCCGTCCAGGATGTTGTAGGCCGGCGTGATGCCGAGCTGGGTCGCCACCTCGGCGGCGCCGATGGAACGGTTTCCTGAGCGACACAAGAACAGCACCGGCCGCTCCACGTCCGCTTCGCCCGGCGCCACCTGCTCGCGCAGCTGGTCGCCGAAGTTCGCGTTGTGCCGTCCGTCGGACGTGTTCCACTCCAGGAACAACACCTCCCGGCCGAGGCTGGACAGATCGGGCACACCGACGAATCGCCATTCGGCGTCGGTCCGCACGTCGACCAGCACGGCGTTGGGGTTGTCGCTGAGCAGCTTCCATGCGTCCAGGGGAGAGATGTCCCCGGCGTAGGAGTGTGCGCGCTCTGTGCTCATGCTCGTATTCCCTCGTTGCTCGTTGTCAGCCACACTATCCGCGCCCGAGCGGTCAAGCCCCGGCCGGATTCCCCCCGTACCCGCAGCGATACCTGACCTGAGATGGTATCGAGGCGCGGGGGCGGTGGCTTCGCGCGGGATGCCGTGCGGGGTTCAGCCCTGTGACTTCGGGGCGGCCAGCCGGCCGGCGACCTGGCCGGCGCGCTCGCGGGCGGCCGCCACCTCCGGCGCGGTCGCCAACGCCCGGAAGCCGCGCCCGAGCACCCGCAGGTCACTTTCGGGCACGCCGAGCGCTCCGGTCAGCGCGGCGGGGTCGTGCGAGTCGACCGGGTCGATGACGCGCGCGGCGGCCGGCGACACCATCATGGTGTCGACCGGCAGCCCGAGGATGGTGCGGGCCTGCAGTTCGAACGCCGAGAGCCGCTGGCTGCGCAACGTCACCCAGGCGCTGTCGGTCGGGCGCGACGTGACGTCGGCGAAGTACACCTCGTCGCCGTTGATCATCAATTCGACCGCGAAGACGCCGCGCCCGCCCAGCGCCTTGACGATCCGCGCGGCGATCGACTTCGCGGCGTCCGTGGCCGCCGCGCTCATCTTCTGCGGTTGCCAGGATTCCAGCACCTGCCCGGCGGAGCCGCGATGACCGATAGGCGAACAGAATTCGATCGCCGGACCGGCGGGGCCTTCGGTGCGCACCGCCAGCAGCGTCACGTAGAACTCGACCTCGACCACGGTCTCGGCCAGCACCCGCGGCTGTCCGGGGCCCGCGTGCGCGCCGGTCGCGCGTTGCCACGCCGGCCCGAGGTCGTCGCGCCGCGCCGCCACCGACTGCCCCGGCCCGGTCGGCCCGGCCACCGGCTTGACCAACAACGGATACCCGGCGTGCGCGCCCACCGCCTCCAATTCGGCCAGCGACCCGGCGAACCAGAACGGCGCGGTGGGCAGCCCCAACTCGTCGGCGGCCAGCCGGCGCAGGCCCTCGCGGTCCGCGCTGAGCCGCACGGCGCGGGCGCTGGGCACCAGCTCGGTGTGGTCGACGCCGGATCCGGCGGCCAGGGCGTCGAGGGCCCCGGCGGCGACGGCGTCGGTCGCGGTCACCACGAAGTCGGGCTGCAGCCGCCGCAGCGCCGCCGCCAGCTCCGCGGCGTCGGTCAGGGGGAGCACCAGAGCCTGATCGGCCACCCCGTGCGCGGGTGCGTGCGGGTGCGCGTCGACGGCGATCACCCGGGCGCCGAGGCGTCCCAGGTCGATCGCCAGCTCCCGGCTGATCTCGCCGGCCCCCAGCAGCACCACCGTCGGCCTGGCGTCGGAGGGGGCGTCCGGCTGGGCTTCGGCGCGCGCGGCAGGCTGCTGGGGCACGACGAGAGCCGTCGTCTCGTCGTCTCGTCCGTCGGTCACGCCGTCAGTCACGGCTCAAGGATAGGTCGGTTCCTGCGGTGCACCGTCGCGCCGCCCGCTGACGATGCGGCCCGCGTGGCGGGGTGCTGAGGAAGCGGGCCACCCTGCCTAGGGCTGGCCCGGGAGTAACTGCACCATCAGGCCGTTGGCCTCCGCCAGCAGCGCGCCCTCGGCGTCGACCAGCTCCGCGGACACGAACGCTTTGCGCCCCTCGGTGCTGGTGACCCGTCCACGCACCACCAGCGGCGCGTCGATCGGGGTGATCTTGCGGTAGTCGACGTGCAGGAACGCCGTGCGGCTGATCGGCCGGTTCGAGGCGTGCGACACCATCCCGAACATGTGGTCGAACAACAGCGGCAGCACGCCGCCGTGCACCGCGTAGTTGCCGCCGACGTGGAACCGGGTGAAATGGCCCTGCATTTCGCAGCCGTCGGGCTCGTAGCGCGTCAACGTCCACGGCGGCAGCAGCAGGCTGCCCATGCCGGGCAGCCCGGGCGTCCGCCCGGCCGGCGCCCGGCCCTCCACGGCGGCCTGAAACGGGCCCAGCAGCTCCGTCAGCGCAGCGACGCGGTCGGCCGCGTCGTCCCACGTGGCGTCGTCGGGGTCGGCCGACACGGCGAGATCCTGCAGCCGCCGCATGGCCGCCACGAACCGTCCGAAGCCCGGCCCGGGGTTGGCCACCCCGTATTCGGGAAAGCCGCCGTGATGTTCGTATTCTGGGTCGAGGTCTTTGGGATCCTGGGCGGCGTCCGTCACGGACGGGCCGCCAGGACGTCGCGGCGCACGATAGTCTGTTCGCGCCCGGGCCCCACGCCGATGCACGAAATATGCGCTCCGGCAAGCTCTTCCAGCCGCAGCACGTAGTCGCGCGCCTTGGCCGGCAGGTCGTCGAACTCCCGGGCGTGCGAGATGTCCTCCCACCAGCCGGGCAGCTCCTCGTAGATCGGTTCGGCGCGCCCCAGATCGCTCTGCGTCATCGGCATCTCGTGAATGCGTTTCCCGTCGATCTGGTAGCCGACGCACACCGGAACGGTCTCCAGGCTGGACAGCACGTCGAGCTTGGTCAAGAAGAAGTCGGTGATCCCGTTGACCCGGGTGGCGTACCGCGCGATGACGGCGTCGAACCAGCCGCAGCGCCGGCGCCGGCCGGTGGTGACGCCGAATTCGCCACCGGTCTTGGACAGGTATTCGCCGTTCTCGTCGAACAGCTCGGTGGGGAACGGGCCCGAACCGACGCGGGTGGTGTAGGCCTTGAGGATGCCCAGCACCGCGGTGATCCGAGTGGGGCCGATACCCGAACCCACGGCCGCGCCGCCCGCCGTCGGATTCGACGACGTCACATAGGGATACGTGCCGTGGTCGACGTCGAGCAGGGTGCCCTGCGAGCCTTCCAGCAGCACGGCCTCGCCGGCCTCGAGCGCCTGATTGAGCAGCAGCCGGGTGTCGGCGATGCGGTGCTTGAAGCCCTCGGCCTCCTCCAGCAGGGCCTCGACCACCTGGTGGGGATCCAGCGCCTTGCGGTTGTAGATCTTGACCAGGATCTGGTTCTTCAACTCCAGCGCGGCTTCGACCTTGTGCGTCAACACTTCCCGATCGAGCACGTCGGCGACCCGGATGCCGATGCGTGCGATCTTGTCCTGGTAGCAGGGGCCGATGCCGCGGCCGGTGGTGCCGATCTTCTTGTTCCCCATGTAGCGCTCGGTGACCTTGTCGATGGCCACGTGGTAGGGCAACAGCAGGTGCGCGTCGGCGGAGATGAGCAGCTTGGAGGTGTCGACGCCGCGGTCTTCGAGGCCCTTGAGCTCGTCCAGCAGCACGCCGGGGTCCACCACCACGCCGTTGCCGATGACATTGGTGACACCGGGCGTGAGCACCCCCGACGGGATCAAGTGCAGCGCGAAGTTCTCCCCGGTGGGCAGCACGACGGTGTGCCCGGCGTTGTTGCCGCCCTGGTAGCGCACCACCCACTGAACGCGCCCACCGAGCAAATCGGTGGCCTTACCTTTGCCCTCGTCGCCCCATTGGGCGCCGATGAGGACGATTGCCGGCATGACACGCTCCAACCTGATCTCGCCTGCGTATTGTGGTCCAGCCGGTGACCCACCCTAGCCTGGCGACCGTGCGGGCCGCCGATGGCCAGCTCAGGAGCCGGGCAAATCAGCTTAAGCCAGGACGTGGCGAACTCACCCGTACGGCGCCCCGACCGCAGCGCTGGCCGGCGCAGGCGGCTTGGCCGCGCACACGCCGGTCCTGGTCGACGCGTCCAGCATCAGGCACAGGCCGTTGGCGCCACGAGCGCTCTTGGTGCCCGACCAACTCGGATGCACGGGCTTCCCGTTCCAGCTGATCAGCGTCCAGCCATCGTGGGGGCTGCCCTGGATCACCACGATGCCGGTATTGGGCAGCGGATCGAAAAGCAGGAGCAACGGATCGGGATTCTTGACGCTCATCATCGTTCCGAGGCCGATGGCGAATTCGCTGGAGAACGCCACCTCGGTGATCCTGCCGCTCGCGGAGCGGACCGGGTTGGCAACGGCCCTGCCGTACATCGTCTGGAGCACGTCGTTGAAGCGGCCGACGTTGCTCGCGGCGTTGCCGTACACGGTGTCGAGCGCGCCGTTGAAACGCCGGCGGAATTCGAACCCGTTGGAATCGGTGGAGCCGGGAGCCAGCATCGGCACGACGCGCAGTCCGAGCATCCAGGCGACCGGGGCCAGCAGGTATGCCAGCCCGCCGAGGCTGAACTGCGGCTGGCCGTTGAAAGCGCCGGCGTCGAGCTCGTTGAGCCCCGGCAACACCTGCGGGTTCATGCCCAACACGGAAGCCAACGGCGCCGCGGTCTGCTGCGTCCTGACCAACTGCGACGCGAAGATGGCGGCGACCGGGCCCCTCGCCGCGAGAACGCCGGCGACGGTCTGCGCCTGTTGCTGACCGAGCGCGGTGAGGGAGGCGCCGGGCGGCGCCGTGTCGATCAGGCTCGCGGCATTGGCCGTCGACTGCCCGTGTCGCACCAGGTCGATCACGATCGATTCGTCCGCCGAGGCTGTCGCGGATGCACCGCACAGCAGCACAATCGAAAGCAGCACGGCGCCAACGGGGTACAGCGGCTTCGTCAGCACCGGAGGCGGTTGGGGCCGGCACCGAGCAATGCGGTTCGCGCGGTTGACAAGATGGCGGTAAGTCGGCGAATGGTCATTCTCCGTTCCCTCAACCACTCGTGGCGGGATTCCGCGCAACGTCGGCCCTGTGGCAGGAGTAAAGTATCCGCTTGTTTCCCGGCGGCGCTGCAACAACTTTCGCAGTCCGACACCATGTTGTGACTGTGTCGTTATGGCGAGACGTTTCGACATCTAGCCTCATGACACGCCGAAAATGTTGGAAGACAACGGCATTGGCCGTTTCTTGATTGGATAGGCTGTGACGCAAGGAGATCGAGCCGACGCGCTTCTTCTGTTCGGCCAGCGGCGCACCTACCGGCCGTTGCGGGGCATGCCAACCCACCGCGTGGTCGGTGACACCGATATCGATGCCGCGATCGGCCCATACCGGCGGCTGATCGTGCTGGGCGGCGACGCCGAGCTGGCCGCGGTGCTCACCCGGCTGCTGCGCGCCGAGCGGCTCGACGTCGAGGTGGCCTACGTGCCACGCCGCCACACCCGGGCCACCCGGATCTACCGCCAGCCGGCCGGATTCCGGGCGGCGCGGCGGGCCCGGCGCGGTGCGGCGCGGCGGGTGCCGCTGATCCGCGACGAGACCGGGTCGGTGGTCGTGGGGCGGGCCGGCTGGCTGCCGGCCGACGGCGCGCGGTCGATCCACGGCGAGGCGGTGGTCGACGACACCACGTTGTTCGACGGCGACGTCGCCGGGGTGTGGGTCGAGCCGACGCTGACCATGCCGGGGTTGCGCGCGGCGATCGTCGGGCGCCTGTGGCCCCGCTGGGTCACCGGCCGCGCCGCCCAGCTGGGCAGCACCGGCGTCGCCGTGGTGCGTGACGGCGTCGCCGTGCCGCGCGCCGCGCGCCGCTCGGCGTTCTACCGCAACATCGAGGGCTGGCTGCTGGTCGGCTAGTTTCGATCGGTGAGCTTCCCCTCCTCCCGGCGCGAATCGGTACGACCCAGCCCGATCTTCCTGGGCCTGATCGCGCTGACGGGTGCCGGCGCCGCGCTGGCCTGGTCGGCCGGGATCAGCACGCGGCCCCTCGCTTATGTCGGGGTGTTCGTCTTCGTGATCGCCGGCTGGCTGGTGTCGCTGTGCCTGCACGAATTCGGGCACGCGGTGACCGCCTGGCGGTTCGGCGACCACGATGACGCCGTGCGCGGGTACCTGACGCTGGACCCACGCCGCTACGCCAATCCCGCGCTCTCGCTGGTGCTGCCGATGGTGGTCATCCTGCTGGGCGGGATCGGCCTGCCGGGCGCGGCGGTCTACGTGCGCACCTGGTTCATGACGCCCGCCCGGCGCACCATGGTCAGCCTGGCGGGCCCCGCGGCCAACCTGGTGCTGGCCATGCTGCTGCTCGCGGTGACGCGGTTGTTCTTCGACCCGGCGCACGTCGTGCTGTGGTCGGGGGTGGCGTTCCTGGCGTTCCTTCAGCTCACCGCCGTGTTGCTGAACCTGCTGCCCATCCCGGGCCTGGACGGGTACGACGCCCTGGAACCGCACCTGAGTCCCGAGACCCAGCGCGCGCTGGCGCCGGCCAAGCAGTGGGGCTTCGTCATCCTGCTGTTCCTGCTCCTGGCACCCGTGCTCAACCGGTGGTTCTTCGGCGTCGTGTTGTCTTTGTTCGACCTGTCCGGCGTGCCGGACGTCCTGGTGGGTTGGGGCAACGCGCTGACCCGCTTCTGGAGCCGCTGGTTCTGACCCTTGCCATATATGCGCCATTGCGCATATATTTCGCGCCATGGGCGCAGGCCACAACCACACCCCCGCCGAGACGGACGACGCTCGGCTGATCCCGCGCATGATCATGGCCGCGGCGATCCTGGCGGCGTTCTTCGTGGTGGAACTGGTCACCTCGCTGCTGATCAACTCGATCGCTTTGCTGGCGGACGCCGGCCACATGCTGACCGACGTGGTCGCCGTCTTCATGGGCCTCGCCGCCGTCACCCTGGCCCGCCGCGGCAGCGCGTCGCCCGCCCGCACCTACGGCTGGCATCGCGCCGAGGTGTTCACCGCCGTCGCCAACGCCGGGCTGCTGATCGGCGTGGCGGCGTTCATCCTCTACGAGGCCGTCCAACGGCTCAGCGAAGCTCCCGCCGTCCCCGGCGTGCCGATGATCGTGGTCGCCCTGGCCGGGCTGGCCGCCAACTTCGTCGTCGCGCTGCTGTTGCGTTCCCACTCGTCGGGCAGCCTGGCGGTCAAGGGCGCCTACATGGAGGTCGTCGCCGACACCGTGGGCAGCCTGGGCGTGCTGATCGCCGGTGTGGTCACCGTGACCACGCACTGGCCCTACGCCGATGTGGTGGTGGCGGTGCTGGTCGCGCTCTGGGTGCTGCCCCGGGCCGTCGCGCTGGCCCGCGACGCGCTGCGGATCCTGTCCGAATCGTCGCCGGCCCACATCGACGTCGAGGAGCTGCGCACCGCGCTCGGCGCCGTCGACGGGGTGATCGACGTGCACGACCTGCACGTGTGGACGCTGTCCCCCGGCAAAGACATGTGCACCGCGCACCTGATCAGCGCCGGCGATTCCGCGCGGGTGTTGCACGACGCGCGCGCGGTGTTATCGGCGCGCGGGCTGGAGCACGCCACCGTGCAGATCGACTGCCCCGACGACACCGATTGCTCGGACAGCTTCTAGCGCGTCACAGCCCGAGCGCCGCGCGCGCCCCGGGGTCGCAATCGTCGAGCAGGTCCAGGCAGCGCGAGTACTCGTCGGTTTCACCGATCGTGTCGGCGGCGCGCGCCAGGGCCGCCACACACCGCAGGAAGCCGCGGTTGGGTTCGTGCGAATACGGCACCGGGCCGAAGCCCTTCCAGCCGTTGCGGCGCAGCTGGTCCAGGCCGCGGTGATAACCGGTGCGGGCGTAGGCGTAGGCGGTGATGGCCTGGTCGTCGGCCAGGGCCTGCTCGGCCAGCGCCGCCCAGGCCACCGACGCCGTCGGATGGGCGGCCGCGACGATGCCGGGCTTCTCACCGGCCACCAGTTCCGCCTCGGCATCGGCGTCTCCGGGCAGCAAGGTCGGGTCGGGTCCCAGAAGATCTCCCATCGGCGTCATGGCTCTATTCTGCAGCTCGCTCCTTTTGCCCGCGTGACGCACCTCGGCCAGCGCCCCGAGCCGGGTACTCGGTCGCTAAGCTCTGCAACTACCCCACGAAGCGGGAGGACAGTAGTACTCATGCCCAACCCATCCGAACCCGACCGCGGCGGCACGCCGAAACGGCCCGGGTTCGACCCACGCGAGTCTCGCAACGAACCGAGCGACGAGTGGGGGGCCGAGTCCGGCTTCGACAGCGGAGACGACGCCACCGAGAGCGTCCCCATGGTCCCCAGCGACTCCGAGACCGAGACCGTGGTGATCAACAGACCCGACCCGCACAGCGGCCCGCAGGAAGTACCGGACGGGCCGCAGCGCGAACGCCGGTTCACCGCGCCGGGCTTCGACGCCAAAGAAACCGCGATCATCTCCACCACGCCGGAGCCCGCCACCGAGGTCTTCGCGACGCCGCCGGGACAGGACGGCACCGCACAGTTCGGGATCCCGCCGAAACCCGCTGTGCCGCAATCGATCCCACCCCGGCTCGGCGGTAAATTGCGCACTTCGCGGCAGATCAACTGGGGCTGGGTCCTGGCCCTGGTGGTGATCGTGCTGGCGCTGGCGGCGATCGCGATCCTGGGCACGGTGCTGCTGACCCGGGGCAAACACACCAACGTGTCGCAGGAAGACCAGGTGCGGCACACCATCCAGAACTTCGACGTCGCGATCCAGCGGGGCGACCTGACCACGCTGCGCACCATCACCTGCGGCACCACCCGCGACGGCTACGCCGACTACGACGAGCACGCCTGGGACGAGACCTACCGGCGGGTGTCGGCGGCCAAGCAGTACCCGGTGATCGCCAGCATCGATCAGGTGGTCGTCAACGGCCAGCACGCCGAGGCGAACGTCACCACGTTCATGGCCTATGACCCGCAACTGCGCTCCACCCGCAGTATGGATCTGCAGTATCGCGACGACCAGTGGAAGGTCTGCCAGTCCGCCAGCGGCTAGCTGTCGTGACCTGACACGTTGTTGTCAGGCGGCGAGCCGGCTGATTGGTGGTCGTCCGCCCAATGCG
>NZ_BAAGDE010000024.1:0-82882 GCF_054660795.1 Mycobacterium sp. MUNTM1 | reverse complement strand
GATCTGGGCCGGGGTGAGGCGGGCGGGCGTGACTTCCTTGCTGGCGATCAGGGCCGACCAGGCGTCGTTGGTAGCGGGAATCAATTGCGCGACCGGGTGCCCGTGGTGGGTGATCTCGATGGTGTGGCCGTCGGCCACCGCGCGCAGAAGCACACTCGCATTCTGGCGCAATTCACGGACACCAACCCGTTTCATGTAGCACATCGTAACTCAGCGTGCTACATGAGGTACACAATCTGGACCGTTGTTTCAAGTTGCCTCCCTTGGCTGCCCACACCTCGAACGATTCTCCGACGGCTAGGTGCCCAACTCGCCTCAAAGTGCCTGGTCTCCGACCAACGATTCGTACGCCTTGGGTGGCTGCTGAGTAGCCTTGACAAAGATCAGGCGCGGCCAGTCGCGTGCGGCCTGCGGCGGAGGAGACGACGACGAGGATCTCTCTCGACGACTTCGTCAACACCCTCGACCCGGCCCGCGCGACTGTTGAGATGTTCAGCCCGTCCCTGCACCTAGAAACCATCGACGCCGTCTACGACTCCGGAACGGTGCTGTGGCGCGCCGACATCACGATGACCCACGTCGACTCCCACGTGGGGGACCCGGACGTGGTCGTCGGCCAGAGCTACTTTGTCATGGCCCGCACCGGCGTCGAAGGTCTCGCCCAGGAGTTGCTCGGCCGCGAGGAGTTCCACCACCTACGCACCGACCGGTTCGCCCCACTGTTCGACGACCACTGCATCGGACCCGAGCTGGCACAACAGTTCTCCGACTGTGTCGAGGTCGTCATGATCGCGCTGTGGATCGTCGTGGACCCCGCGCTGCAGGGCCACCGCCTTGGCGCGTGGTCCCTATGCTGCCAATGCATCGAAACGTTGACGTCCTCCTCTGGCTGAAGCCAGGGGATTCCAACCTTCCCCTACAACCTATGCGGCAGGAGAGTCGTGTTGAGGTTCACGGTTCATAGACCGGCTAGCGCCGAGGTCTCCCCGTGCTGTCACCGCCCGTCCGGCGGCGATATTGCGTGCAGCGTTTACGTCGGCGTTGCACGGACCTGTGGTGCAGGACTCGCAGTCGAATACCGCTTGGCTCTTGCGGTTTCCGGCAGCGACGTGCCCGCACGCCGAGCAACGTTGCGACGTGAATGCGGCCGGGATCTGCTCGACCCGACCGTAAGCTTTGTGCTGCAGCCGCGCGGCGAGCAAACCCCAACCGCTGCGGCTGATTCGGCGCGCGCGGCAGTCAGCTGGGCGCACTGCTCGTGATAGCCCGGCGCGCGACGGCCCGGTCGCCAAAACTGCTGCTGCTCGACCGCCAAATTCCACACATACCGGGCGTGCCGGCAATGCTCAGCCAACCCCACCACCTGACCAGCAGCGGGAAGCAACCGATAACGCGACACCCCCGCAACCTAACCCCCACCACCGACACCAGAGTGAAAGGAGAAGCGGCGTTTCCTCCCGCGGCTAAAGCTACGGGTCTCCACGCCGCGACAAACCGATGATCCCCACGTCCAACGGGTTGATCCTGATGCATCCGCATTGGGATTCCGAGGCTGATCCGGCACCGTCCGTCGAGCAGTTGGAGACGGTCGAACGCCTGAACAAGTACTGGATGACCGCGGGTATGGTGCCGCTTACGGCGGGCCCGCAGTTCCTCGGCCAGCACGCCAACCGTCACGCGCTGAAATTCGCGCTGCACGCCTATCGGCAGCGCTTCTTCGACGACGACTACCTGATCGAGGTGCCGCTGGACCCGCTTCGGCAGCGGATCCGCGACGGCGACGACTTCCTCTGACGGAAACTAGTCGATGCCAACCGTTAGTCGAACGAGCGAGACGCGGCGGCGGACGGCAGCAGGGTGAAGCACGGGTCGGCGTACTCAGCCTGACGCATGAGAACCGACTCGGATCGGAGAAACGGTGAACCACAACGCGAAACTGCGGTGGCCGATTGTGGCCATCGTCTTGGCGCTTTTAGGTCTATGGATCACATGGGATCACCCGCATCTCATCGATAAGGTGACGGGCGTTACCGTCCTCAGCCTCGGTGCAGCGGGAACGGTTTGGGGACTCGTCGAGAAATGGCCGCTTTGACGTCCCTCTGGAGGGCAGGGACAGGTGGGGCTCCCCTGGCTCCGACCAGAGGAGGACGTCAACGTGCCCACGACTATGCCCCGGCGGCGGCGAGTTTGTTCGTTGCACTTGAGGCCCAACGTCCCGTTTGGTGAGGTCGAATCGTTGTCCCTGCGGCGACGTTATCCGCGGTCACCACCACGACGCGGAGACGACAACCCAACTGCCGCATCTGCCACACCCACGGACTGTGTTCTGCCACTCCCTGGCCCCGGGGGCTCACGCAGTGACCCGTGCGGAAGGGTCCGGTCGCGCGGTACCGGCGCGGGCGGCTCGGCACGCCGTGGCGCACGTTGGCGCGGGCTGGCGCGCATCCGGTGATCGAGGGTGTTTGAGGGCGGTGAAGCGTCGGGATGAACCGCGGTCTGCCGGTGCTTGCGGGGCTGTGGCCGGCGGCTTGGTGCCGGGGTCGGTCGGGGCGCCTGCAGAGCCTTGGCGGAAGGTCTGGGCGCGGGCTCGGAGGGCGGGTTGAGTGACCAATGACGGGGACTGTGCGACCCGTGATTGGTGCGTGGTGGCGCGCTGTGGAGCGGCATCCCAGCACCGGCCGGGGCAGGGCGTTTTGGTGGCGGTGGGGCTGCTGGTTGATCGCGAGCGGCGGGGCCCGCCGGTGGGCGTTTGGAGGTGGGTTGGCGCGGCCTGGAGCGGTCGGTCGGTTACCGGCGGTCGCGTGCTCGGTCGGTGTCGAGTGCGGCGCGTAGCGCGGCAATGTCGGGGTGGCGAACGTAGACATCCCAGTTCTTGTCTAGGTCGCTGAGGTCGTGGCCGGCGGCCAGGTCGAGGCCGAGCTCGGTGAGGCGCGCGGCGAGCTGGCTGGGTTCGCGGCACAGCGTATAGACGGGCCAGTGTTCGGTCTTGCTCGCGGCGACGGCGCTGGTGGCGCCGGGGGTTTCCGACCAGCCGGTGAGGGTGATTGCGCCGGTCGGTTCGCGCAGCAGCCAAAGCCCGTAATCCATGTGGGTGGTCTCCTGGTAGACGGTCATTTACGAGCTCTGGGCGGGGGTGTCTGGGGTCATGGGTGTCCGGGGTGCCTTTCAGACGATTCTGTTGAGTTGGTTGACGAAATAGCGTTGGACGAGCTGGGTGCCGGTGTGGCCGGCGGGGTCGAGGCGGGCGGTGTCGTAGTCGTTGTGGTAGTCGCCCTTGATGAATTCGGCGAAGTGTTTGAGTGCGGTGGCGACGGTGGCGGCGCTGAACTGGGCGAAGGTGGGGCCGAAGATGCCGGTGGCCTGGGTTCCGATGCCGCCGGTGGCCACGCTGATGGCGTTGATGACTGCGGTGACCAGATCGCCGAGGCCGGGGCCTGGGTGGGCGAGGCCGGCCCCGACAGGGCCGAAGGCGCTGACGTTGATGGCGTTGGTCTGCTCCTGCATTTTCGACAGCGCGTTGGCGACGTTGGCGGCTTTGGTTGCGATGGCCGTGATGAGCACGGGCAGTGCGGTCCACGCGCGTGCCTGGATGAGGTTGATGATTTGGCCGGCGGCGTTGAACAGCTCGGATGCGGTGGCCGCGACCTGTGGTCCGGCGAGCCAGAACAGCTGTTGGGCCAGTGCGACGCCGAAAGCGACGCCGCGGTGGACGAGGTCGGGGATGAGGTTGGGGTCTTTGACGAGCTGCAGGATTTGGTTGACGGCGGCGGTGGCGGGGGCGATGAGGCCGGCCATGAACATGGTGGCGAGCTTTTGGGCGGAGCCGGCTGGATCCGAGGCGTCGAGGTGAGATCCGAGGTGGCCGATGAAGCGCATGACGAGGTCGGCTTGGGGCAGGTTGCAGAAGTAGTCCAGCGGTGCGCAGATCGACAGGATGCCGTTGCGTTGAGTGAGCGCGCCGAAGCCGCCGGCGCGTACGCCGGCGAAGCCGACGCCGGGCTGGTTGAGCCCGATGGTGGGCTGGCCTACCGGGGACTGTGAGGGGTCGGCGACGAGGGCGACGCCGAGGAGCCGGTTGGCGGGGATGGCGCCTCTGTTGTGGCCGATTGCGGCTGCGATGTCGCCGGCGGCGTCGGCGCCTTGGCTGTAGCCGGTCAGCAGGAAGTTGGTATGTGGGCAGCGGTAGGCGACCGTTCTCATGTGGGCGTCGGCGCTGTCGATGCCGGCTTGTTTGGAGGCCAGGTAGCCGCCGCCGTCGGTGCCGCCGAAGATGGTTGCCGGGTAGGGCGTGTAGAAGGTGTCGACGGTGAGGTGAACGATCCGTTTGATCGGTTCGAGGATTTTGCCGAGGATGCCGACGGGTTTGGTGGGGTCGGCCTGCGGGGTGGTTTGCGTGGTGCCCGGGATCGCGATCGCTTCGATGGCTGGGCAGGTGGCCGGTGCGGCATGGGCAGGCGCAGCGGTGGACAGCAGCAGGGTGGCGGTGAGGGGTAGCGACACCGCCAGTGGAGTGCAGCGGTGGCGGATGGTCATGCTGCTGCTGCCGCGCTCTCGAAGTGGCTGCTGATTTTGCGGATGGCGCGTTGGGCGCGGCGTTCGATGGCGCCGACGTTGGCGCCGAGGCTGCGTGCTGCGCTTCTGGGGCTGTAGATGTCGGTGTTGAGGTAGAGCGCTTTGAGGGTCTCGTATTCCAGGGCGGTGATGATGCGGTGGTCGCGGGCCTGGGAGAGCAGGTGCGCGGTGTGGTCTTCGTCGGTGCCGGTGTCGCTGCGGTCGAGGATCGCGGAGTGGGGGTCGACGCGCACCGCCGCGGTGGGGGTGCCGGCGCGTGGCCGGGCGGCCATGACTTTGCGCAGGGTGGCGTTGTAGAGGTAGCGCGACGTCAAGATCTGTGGTTCTGCGGCGGTGCGGATGAGGGTGAAAAAGATGGTCAGGGTGTCGTTGTCGCGGGCGTCGCGGTCGGTGGACAGGTAGCCGTCGGGGTCGGCGAGTTCGGCGATGCGGCGCAGGGCGTGGCGCATCAGGACGGCTGCCATGAGCAGGGCGTGGCGGTCGCCGTTGCGGGCGTAGCGCGCGAGGGTGGGCAGCACGGTTGATGCGGTGGGCAGGTGCGCGCAGATGGCGTTGGGGGTGTGCGGGGCGCGCGGGTGCAGGGATTGGATGAGGGTTACTGCGGGCGTGAGGTCGCCGCGGCGGGGCTGGGTGAGCAGGCGGTGGGCCTGGTCGGCGAGTTGGTCCCAGATGGTCATTGGATTCCTTGGCGTCGCGGGGAGGTGACGCGCTTATGGAATCCGGGGACGTTGTTGCGGGGGTTTGCGAAGCGGTGTTTAGAGCGGTTGACAACCCGTCCTCATGGAGGTGACGTGCGTCACATCCTGGAGTGGTGACCTTGGGTTATGTGGTTGTCAGCTTGGTTGACGGGAAATGGGTGGGCGCCGCTGTCGGAGGTTGCTGAGCGCGGCGTACCCGGAGGCCGGCGCATCGGTTCGCGGGGCGGCACCTGGGCATAGCGATGCGTGGGGGCCTTCGGCCGGGGTGCGGCGGGGATTCGTCCGGGCTGTCGTCACCGCATATGCGGTGATGCGCTTGGCGCATACGTTGACGAGCTAATGCAGGAGGGGGAGGCGCTCGTCCGTGGCTTCCGCCTCGCGGCTACAGCCGAGCCGAGCGTAATCCCCCTGTCAAGCATCGAGCGAACATCGCGATGTCATACGCGCGTATGCGTTACCAATTCGTTATGTATGCGGTTGTCGCCAAATCGGTGTTTTGGCCCGCATTAGAGGGCGTCCGAGCATCTACCCCTCTTGGAGGCCTTACCGATGGCGCAGCCGATTCGCCGCACCCACGCTGCGGTCCGCTCCTACTGCGACCAGCTGCGCGAGCTCATGGACCAGCTGCGGTCCGACCCCCTCAACGAGGCCAAGTCCGTGGCCCTGGTCGCGCACATCATCAACAACCGCAGCACGGCCCTGCAGCTGCTTGACGTGCTGGAAACCCAGGCGGTGGGGTCCGTATGTTGACGCGCTCCATCGCCGGTGCGCTGGACTCGCTCTTTCTGCGCGTCAGTGGCGGGGACACCATCCGCGCCGATGAGCTTCGCGCCCGAGCGAGCGCGTCGTTTCTGGCGTTCATCATGATCAGTTACATCCCGCTTCTAGCCGGGGTTGTGCTGCTCGTCATGAATCGGCCGCATGCAACCGATACAGCGGCCGAACAAGACCAATTCACGGCGGTGAAGTCCTACGCAACCCGCTACGTGGATGCCTATCTGAAAGACCCGTCGAACACGGCGGCGATCAAGCAGTTCTACGACGGCGATATCCCCCCGTCTGCGCTGCCGGCCGGCGGGCGGGCGCTGCGCGCCGCGTCATGTCTTCCGGGTGTTTTCAACGACGGTTTTCAGACCTATTCGGTCGTCGTTGACGCCGAGATCCCGAAGGCCGCCAACGCCGCGTCCATGGTGCCGGTCAAGCTCCAAGTCGATATCTCAGCAGACACCCACAACTTGTACCGCGCGTTCACGCTTCCGCACGCACGACCGGATCGCCAACCGGGGCTGCCGGTGCAGCTGGCCACACAAACATTGGTCTCCGAAGACCGGCCGGTGTACAAGACCGTCGCCGGGTTCCTCGCCGCGATGCTCACCGGGCAGGGAGACCTGACGCCCTACATCTCTGCGGCGGCCAAAATCACGGCCGAACAACCACCGCGCTTCACCACGATGGCCATCGAGCGCGTGCAAACCAATTCCGAGGCTGCCACCGCCCAGGACGTTCCTCCCGCAGCCGACGGCATTGAGGTCACGGTGCGGGCCGTGATGCAAACCGCCAGCGGCGTGCTGATGCCGATGGATTTCCCCCTCGTGATGTCGGTGGCAGCAGGCCACTGGCAAGTCGACCGGATCAACGATGCGCCCAGCATCATCCCGCCCAACCAAGCAGGGCCGTCTGGACCGTCATTGACCCCAACGACCACCGCCACAACGTCCACCAAATCACCGCGCGGCTACGCCACCAACAGCCCCGAAGGGAGCTAACAAATGATCACCACCGTCGCCTCGTTCATCGCGGACGGATCCGCCTCAGCAGCAGCCACCCATGTCCGAACCGTGGCAGCCCCGATTTGGGATATCGGCGCCAACATCAAAAACCAGGGCATCAGCTTCGCGGTGTTCTTGGCGATGGGCGGCACGGCGGTCTTGGCGGTGTTCGAATACTTCGTCGTCAAGAACAAGACCGCCGCGCTGAAAACCGTCGCTGTCGGTGTCATTCTCATCGGCATTATCGGGGCACTGCCCTCGCTGGGTGTGGTGTCCAAAGACACCGTCCACAGCCTGACCAACAGCGGAACCCGCTGAGCCGGGACAGCGCCGATGTTTGTCGCCAAGTGGTACACCCGAGCCTCGCGGGTCCGCATCGTCATCGCCAAGTTCGACGGGCGATGGAAGCTCCCCGGCGGACCCTTCCCGATCCCCGAGCTGATCGCGCTCGTCGGTGGGTTGTTGATCACCCTGTTCGCGCTGCCCCGGTTCGGCGATCCCTTACTGACCGGCGCGGTGGGAGTGAGCGTCACAGTCGCCGCGGTCGGGGTGATGCGGCGCATGCCGTACTCCCCCGTCAAATTCAGCACTCGGCTGCACCGAATCTTCCTCCTCTACACCAGTCCCCGAAGCAGCAGCGTCAACGAACAGCGCCGCGTCGAGGCCGTGTCGACGGTGCGGCCAACCATCACCATTCTCGACGCAATCGACGCGGCGCCGGTATCGCACCGCGCCGAATCGCGCCCACATGCGCCGACCGCAACAGTCACTGATTCCGGGTGGGACGACCTGTTCGACCGGCCGCACAGCACTGCAGCAGAACTGTTCACCTGATCACCGCCTCAAACACCCTCGAAGAAGGACGCTCTGATGGCTCACCAGCTCGACCAGAACCTGCAACCCACGATGTCGGTGATGGGCAACCTGCGCCGCATGCGCGATGGCGCAATCTGGGCCGACTACCGGCTCACCGGACTGGCGTATGGATACACCAGCGACGAACGCAAATACGACACCTTGATCCACCACAAAAACCTGATCCGAGCGCTGCCGAACAACGCGGTCATCGCAGGCGTCATCGCGGCGATGAATCCGGACGAAATCCTTGCGCGCGCGATCGCCGGAACAGACCTCAGCGCCCGTCCGATGTGGCGCGAGGAATGCGAGGGCAAGCACGAGTACTTTTCGTCCACGGTGCACGCCGCCGAGCGGATTTTCGTGCTGTCATTTCCGGTCACCGACGCCGACGTCGTATCCGATCTCACCGGCTGGGGCGGCGTGGCGCGCCGCTCGGCGGAGCGTGACCGCGTCGAGATGGCAAGGGCGGCAGCGCTAGCGGCCGCGATCGTCGCGCGTCTTCCGTCGGTGTTTGCGTTCGAGCCATTGACGGCAGCGCAGATGGTGTGGCTGTGGAACCATGCGTTGTCACGCGGGACGCGCCGCGAGGTGTTTCCGCCCTCGATTTCGTCGAACGTGTCCTCCCCCGCCGGAGCGTTCGCCGCAGCGGAATTCGACGAAGGTGAACGGCGTGGCGACCGCAAGCGGTGGCGGCCGGACAGCTTTGCGCCGCTGGTGAAGATCAGCCAGCCCGGCCGGATCGGCGCGGCCACCTCATGGCAGACGCTGCTGGCGATCGAATCGCTTCCCCTCGAGGGGTTGCAGTTTCCGGGGTCGGAGTTTTTCACCATCGCCGACCGCGTCGATGGATTCGACGTCGACTGGGCAGCGCGGATCAGCAAGACCAGCCGCGAGCAGGCGATCGCGCGCAACACCAAGAACCTGCGGCGGCTCAATGAGCAAGTCGGTGAGCGCGACTCCGAGGTGTCCTTCGCCCAAGACATGCTGTCGCAGCAGGCGCTCGATCTCGGCGAATACAACGCGCTGTTGGAAACCAACGACGACGAGATCGAGGTGTCGATGTGCCCGATCTTCGCCATCGCCGGCGCCTCGCGGGCCCAGTGTGAGGACGGGGCGCTCAAACTGGTGCAGGCCTTCGAACGTAACCGCATCAAAGTGGTCGCCCCGCTGGGCGGGCAACGCGAGCTGTGGTCGGCGATGAATCCCGGCGGTGCCGGCCTGCGTGTGGTTGCCGACTTCTCCCACGTCACCATCAGTGAGTACCAGGCCGCCAGCGTGCCGTTCGCGACCAATGCCGTCGGTGATGCGCAGGGGCCGATCATCGCGCTGAATTTGTCGGGTCGGCGCAATCAGCCGGTGCACCTGGAGTGGTGGCGTGAGCCGCTCAAAGACGCGTCCTCGGCGATCGCGATCGCCGGTGAATTGGGTGCGGGCAAGACCTGGCTGATCATGTACATGCTGTTCCATTTGGTCGACATCGGCGGTCAGTTCTTGGCGATCGACCGCACCGATTCCGGGGAGTACGCGCGCCCGGCGGCCACCCTGGGTAGTCACGCGATCATCGACCTGATGCGGCCGCAGTGGTCGATGGATCCGCTGCGCACCTTCCAGGCCGATATTGGGGTCGACTCCGCCGTCGAACTGCTCACGCCGCTGTTCGAGTGCGAAGCGAACTCCCCGATGGGAATGACACTGGGTGAGGTGCTGCGCCCGGAATGGGGGGTGCGCTCGATCCCGGACCTGCTTGCCGTGCTGCAGCGCGGGGCTGACATGGGCAAGTTGGCCGACGGCAAGCCGCTGCCTTCGGGATGGGATGAGCTGCACCGCCACCTGGCCTACTGGTCAGGCCGCCGCTATGCCGCGGCGCTGTTCGACCCGAATCTGCCGTCGCTGGATCTCAACACCGAAGGCATCGTGATCCGCACCAACAGGGTCGAGGTGCCCACCGGTGAGGAAGTGGCGGGCCGCGAGGCGCTGAGTCCGAGCAAGGTGTTCGGTCGGGCGATCTATGGGCTGTCGATGGAGTTGGGTCGCCAAGCATTCCAGCTCAACAAAGCGCGACCGGCCGCGGTGGCCCTCGATGAGGCCTACCACGTGACCTCCACCTCCACCGGTTTGGCCCGTACGGCGCGGCTGGCGCGCGACGGCCGTAAAGACAACATTTCGTTGATCCTGGGAAGCCACGACCCGGTCAACGACTATCCCGCGGGCACCGCATTGGACCTGATACCGATGCGGATCGTCATGCGCCACCGTGACGAGACGCTGGCCAGGCGGTCACTGAAATGGCTGGGGATCGACCCCGACAAGAACCCGCACATCGTGCGTGACTTGACGACCAACACCTCACCCAAAGGCGCCGACGGCAAGGTGGTGCGCGGCCGCGAGGGCGAGGGCTACATGCGCGACGCCCGCGGCGCGATCGGCCGCATCAAGGTGCTCGGCCCCTCCTCGCCGCTGCGGCGCGAAGCGATGAGCACCACTCCCCCCGACCACAGCCAAGTCGCCTAGCCCACGGAGGTTCATGTGAGGGACCATCGGCCCAACAGCGGCGGCCGGGTGCTCGTCGACGCCGATCGGCTGGCGCGTTGGGATCAAGGGATTCGGGCCTGGACTCCCGCGGCCGTGCTGCGGTGGTGTGCACGTCACCGTGCGGTGACCACGGCGGTGCTGATTGGATTTCTGCTGCTCGTGGTCGGCGCGGCCCAGGCGAGCGCGGATCCAGGTACCGGCGCCGACACCGGGGCCGGGGACGTGCTGATTTCCTGGATGGGAATCAAAGACTCCGACAATGTGCCGGTCGCCAAATACACCTTGACCCTCAATCAGGGCGGCTGGGACGATCCCACGGCGAAGATCTTTTCCTACGTCGATTCTGTCGTCTACGAGGTGTATCTGTGCGTCACGACGACCGCGCTGTGGCTGATCAAATTCGTGCTCGACTTTTCGTGGTTGAAATTATTCACCGGCCCGTTTCAGACCATCGGTCACGGCGTGGATACCGCGATGGACCGGTTCGGGTTGGCCGCGACCGCCCTGGCGGTCTTGGCGATCATCGCGGTCTGCACGGTGCTGGCCGGCCGCACCGCCAAAGCGGTGTCCAACATCGCCATGGCGATGGTGATGATCGGTATTGCCGCAACGATTTTCGCTAACCCGCTGGCCGAACTCGTCGGCCCCGATGGGCTGCTGGCCAAAGGGCGTGACACCGGTCTGCAGATCGCGTCGTCGGTGTCGGACGGACACATGAGCGACAACGGCGGCAAGGCCAACATCGACGACATGGTGTCACGTCTGGCCGATAGGTTTTTGCGTTCGCCCACCCAGATGATCAATTTCGGGCAAGTCAGCGACTCGATTTCGCGTAAATGCAAAGAAGCATGGTCGAAAGGAATCAAAGACCAGCACGGCGACAAACTCAAAGACGACATTCAGGGGTGCGACTCCAAAAAGGGCGACCAAATGCACGACAAGTCTATGGGTAACCCCGCCGCCTTCCTGGTGCCGCTGTCCATCTGCGGTTTCCTGGCCAGCATCCTTGTCGCCTTCGCCTGCTACTTCGTGTGGCATGTGGTGCGCGCGGCGGTACAAGCCATGCTGTATGCCGCGCTGGCCCCGCCGGCGTTCGCCATCGGCGTGATACCGGGCGGGCCGCAGATGTTCGCGTGGAAAACCCTGCTGGACTGCGCGATGGCGTTCGCGGCGATGGTCATCTACACCGCGGCGTTCGGCGGTTACAACGTGATCCTCGACCAAGTCTTCAAGGAGTCGACCAACGCCATCCAGTCGATCTTTCTGACCACGCTGGTCCTGGCGTTCGGGTTCGCGTTCTTCGGGCCGCTGCGCCGCATGTTCGACCGCAGCCGCGACACCATGGCCGCCAAACTCGGCGGCGGAAACAGCGGCGGGTCCGGCCGAGGCTGGCTTTCCAAGTCCGCTGACCTGGCTGCACTGAAGGGCAACCTGGCGCCCGGCGGGCGCGGCGCCTCGAGCAACAAACGCGAGCCGGGCCGCATCCAACCAGAATCGGACTCCTCCAGCAGCGCCGGCGGGGGCGGTGGCGGCGCCGGTCCAGACGGCGGCGACGGACCTGGATCCGGGCCGGCATCCATCAGCGACCCCGCAGCAGGTGGCGCAGGCGCATCGGGGGCAGGCCGCGCCGGCGGCGACGCCGACACCTCCTCGGATGCCGGCGGCCACCAGCGTGCGCCGCAGCCAGCCGAACCGGCGGTCGTGGTCAGCGATGCCAGCCGAGTTCACGACCGGCTGGCCGAAGCGGTCCGGATCTACCGCGCCAGCCGCGGCGGGGGCGGGGGCGGCCGCGAGGGCCGCCACGCGTTGTCTGAGGCTGCCTGACTAGGGCCGGGCACTGATGGAACCGATGGAATGGGTGGCGATCGCCCGCACGGTATGGGCGCATCGCCGCAAGCTCTACGCCGCGCTGGCGTTGCTGGCGCCGTTCGCGTTGACCGCGCTGCTGGTGATCTTCGTGGTGTTCCTCGGTGGCGGGGCGCCGCCGGCCACGGCGGGGCTGACCCCGCAGTGCCAGCACCAGCTGCAGTCCCAGGGAATCAGCCCCGACACCGGGGTGTCGTTTGGGCCGGGCCCGATCAACAACGGCAAAGCTGTCATCGCCGCCGGCCTGCAGATGAAGGTGCCCGAGAAGGGCATCATCATCGGCTTGGCGGTGGGCATGGAGGAATCCGGGCTGCGGAACCTGGCCAACTCCAATGTGCCCGAATCGATGGGCATTCCCCATGAGGGCGTGGGACACGACCACAAGTCGGTCGGAATCATGCAGCAACAACCATGGTGGGGCAGCCTGCGTGACCTGATGACCCCCGGCGTTGCGGCTCAAAAGTTCTTCGCCAAGCTGCTCAAAGTCGGCGGCTGGCAGAACATGGCCCCCACGGTGGCCGCCCAAGCAGTCCAAGGATCGGCCTTTCCCGACGCCTACGCCGCATTCGTGACACAGGCAACCGCGTTCTACCGCCAGCACTTACACGAAGTGATGGCCAGCTCTGGTCATCCCACCCCGCCGGAGTCCACCAAAGACGACAGCGGCCGCGACATCTGCGGTGTGGTACGCGATCCGCACGCCGGCGCGCCGAGCAACCTGGGGCCCGGCACCGCGGCCGGGGTGGCCGCCGCGCGAGCCGCAGAAGCCCAGATCGGGCTGCCCTATGTGTGGGGCGGCGGAAACACCAACGGCCCCACCGGGGGCGGATTCGACTGCTCAGGTCTGGTGCTCTACGCCATCTACCAAGCCTCAGGACACCGAATTGTGTTGCCCCACTTGACCTACGACATGGTCCACTACGGCAGCATCGTCCCACGTACCGCCGTGCAGCCAGGCGATCTGGTGTTTTTGAACCCCGACTCCCGCGGGCCCGGACACGTGGCCATGGTGGTCAACCCCACCACGATCGTGGAAGCCCAAGACTTCGGGATCCCGGTGAAGCTCTCACCGTTTCCCTCCCGCTTCGTCGTCATCAAACGCGTCCTATGACCGAGAAAAGAGGCAGGCTGACATGAACATGAGCACACAGCAGCGATCACTGCGAGCCCGATGGTGGCGCCTGCGGTGGTGGATGCGGCGGGTCCCGCTGCGTCTGCGCCTGGGAGTGATCGCCGGCATCGTCGCCGTGGCGGGATTGTGCTGGCAGTACAGCACCCACCACGGTGAGACCGCCGCCAGCGAGCGCCACCAGCAGCGGCCAGCCGCCAGCGCCACCCCCGCGCCGGCGCCGGCGGCCCCGCCTGCTGACTACGGCGACAACCCTGCGGTGGACCAGCTGCCGGCACCCACCGTGGCGCCGCAGCTGGCCTCGATCGACGCCGCTCGGGCCCTCGCCGCGCGGTTCGCCACCAATTTCGCCTCCCCGAACGACAATCACGACGACTGGTTGGCCCGCATCAGCCCCGATGTGTCGCAGCAGCTGATCGAGCAATACCGGCTCACCGATATCCGCAACGTCCCCCAGGCCGCGGTGAGCTCGCTGGACGGGCCGCTCGACGAGCTGCCCGGCGCCGTGGCGTTTCGCGCCACCTACAACGACGGGTCCCAGATCGAAATCCGTCTGGCGCTGGCAGCAGACGGCTGGAAGGTCGCCAACGTGGTGCCGGTCAACTCCGACACCACGCCGGCGCCGGCCTCCTCCTCCCCGGGCCCGGGGGTGCGGTGATGGCAGCGAACAAGACAGCTCCCGGCGCCAAGGCTGACACCAGGACGGCGCCGCCGCCGCGGCCCTACGCGATCAACAACGCCGAGCTCAAACGCCCCCACATCGCCGGCGAATCCGCGGCCGAGCAGAAGCAGGCCGCCCAAGGGTGGCGGTGGATCATCCTGTCCGCGCTGGCTGTGGTCGCGCTACTGACCTACACCAAGATCTGGCCAGCGGCCCAGCACCTGCTCTATTCGCCCTCACCGGTGCGCGACTACCTGCTGCCCCCCTCAGCCAACCCGATCTACGTCGTCGCCGGCGTGGGCGTGGGCTGGTTTTGGATCTTGTTCATCGCCGCCCCGGCGATCGCCGCGGCGGCGGCCGCACTGTGGTGGGCCATGCTGGCGTGGTCCAACCACCGCGCCCGCACCGGCCATCTGGGCCAGCTGCGTGCCGGACAGGCCTGGACCGGTGAGCAGTACCCCACGGTGCCGCTGATTGTGGGAGGCGCTGGTGTGACCCTGGCCCTGGCCGGGGCCCTGTTGCGCTGGGCCGGGCCCGCGGCGAGCACCCTGCCTGGTCGGCTGGTGGTCGTTGCGCTATTGGTCGCGGCCGGCTACGGGTTCACCCAATTCGCCTGGTGGGCGTACCTGCGCGGCACCATCACCCGCCAGATCAACAAGGTCACCTACCTGGCGTCGTTCACGCTGGGATGGACCGATGACCTGCGAGCTGGCCGCGTCAAGGTCATACGCTGCGCCTACCCGCGCCGGCAAAAAGCATTCCCCAAGGTGGTCAAGCTGCTCTACAGCCAGCATCCCCGAGCAGTCGGCGACGACCTCATCGCCGAAGTCGGCGCGGTGCTGCGCGAGGTCACCGGCCACACCTACACCCTTGAACATGAGGCGTTGACCCGCACACTGACCGCCACCCACACCGTGACCGTCGATGAGCACGACGCCGTCGACGACGCCGAAACGGTGCTCGCTCCGCTGGTCGCCTCCTGGTTTGATGCGGCAGCCCACATCGCCTCGGTGACCGTGGACACCCCAGCCCCGGTGACCGACGAGGCTGACGGGCAGGCCGCCAGCAGCCCGCCCGCCGATGTCGATGAGGAGCTGGCGCAACGAGCGGCCGCCACCGGCAACGACGCCATCGCCTCGCGGATCCGCGAATTCACCGTCGGCTTCGCCTACAACCTGAAGGTCAGCTCGGCCTATCGCCGCGGAGTCATCGAAGGCATGGTCTCTGATGCGCTCGGAGGATCCTGGGAAGCCGAATGGAGCATGGCCTCGCGGCGGGTGCGGTTCGTGCGCAGCCCCGGCCTTCCCGTCCTGGTCGACCCGCCGCTGCAATTCCCCACGGTCACCCGGGCGACCATCCGTTCCCTGTACAAGCACACGGTCATCCCGTTCGGCGTCGACGCCTACGGCAACACCATCAGCTGGGACTTCAAACAGTCCCCGCACATGCTCATCGCCGGCCAGACCTCCTCGGGCAAGACGTCGGCGCTGATGACAGTGGCCACGCAGTGCGCCCGGCGGGGTTTCAACGTGGTCGAAATCGACCCGAAGGGCTTCGACTCCCCAGGGATGCGGGATTGGCCGAACGTGTCGCTGGTGACCGCCGGTACCGACGAAGACGGCTTGGTCGGGCACACCGCCGCGCTGCGGTTCATCGCCGACACCATGCGCGATCGGCTCTCGCAGGTCAAGATCAATCCCAACCGCGCCGACGACTTCGACCCCATCATCGTGATCACCGACGAGTTCTCCAACCTGGTGGTGGCGTTGGCCGAGTTCTACGCGACGTACAAGACCAGCAAGGAAAAAGGAGCGCCGCCCACCACCAAAGACGTCGGGATCCTGCTGCGGACCGCGCGAGCAGTGGCCATCCATATGGCGATCGGCATCCAGCGTCCCGACACGATGTTCATCTCTGGTGAGGCGCGCGACAACACCGCGTTGCGGGTGGCGATGGGCCGCCTGCGATCCAAGGACGCGGCAATCATGATGTTCAACGACGCGGTCGCGGGCACCCGCATCCAACCGGGCATCAAGGGCCGCGGCACCGTGCAGCTGCCCGACGGCCGGTTCCGGGAGATGCAAGCGTTCTACACGCCGAAAATCCCGGCCACCGAGGAGCAGTGGGCGGCGTTGACAGACCACGAACGCGCCATCCTCACCGAGCTGCGCAACGTCGACAGCTTCTGGCCGCGCCGGGTGGTCGACAGTGCGCTGCGCGGCTACGACCCCGAGGACGAAGACCAGTCGCTGTCGTTCGCCGACATCCGCCAATCACCGATCGTGCTCGCCTCCGAACGTCCCGACCTGGACCCCCTGAGCGAGCAGTACGTGCGACCGTTGAGCGCGGTCCGCCAGGCCACCATGGACGACGAGCATGCCGACCTCGCGGGGATACCACACGGCCACGATGGGCAGGGCGCCACAGCGCCGGCGGCCGCGTCATTCGGGGCGCCCGTTGACGGCTTCGACGACGACTATTTACCGACCATCGAAGACGAATACGCTGCCGCGATCCCGGTCGCGGCCAACGAGATCACCCACGGTGATCTGGTGGACCTTTCCGTTGACGGTGTCGCAGACTGGAAGTACGTTCACGCCGAGCCTTACCTCACCGAAGATGCTGACGGTCTTGACCGGCTGGTGATCCCCTATCGGGACCTCGATGACGGTCACGACGCCGCCGACATCGAGGTCGATCCCTACGAGGTGATGCAGGCTCGCAAACTGCATATGCACTAGCGACAACGGAGGTGGGTATGGCGCCCAGGAAAAGGAAAAACGGCAGGGCTGCCGCGGAGGCCGCGTATGCCAACCTACTCAAAGACAACACCGCCCTCGTCGGTGATGTCGGAGAAACCTGGGACGCCTACGTGGCCCAGCTCCACGACGCGGCGGCGGCACGGGAGCGCTACGAAGAGGCGCGCGCCGCGGCGGTCAAAGGTGGTGCGGTCACCAACGATCAACTCGACCAAATGGGCTACAAGAAAACCGCCAAGTTGCCCACACCGCCGCCCAGAACCCCGGCCGGCCCCACCTCGCAGAGCTCGCCGGGGTCCAAGCCGGATGCCCCCGCGGGGCGGCCCGAGCCATCTTCTGATTCACACACCAACGGTGTATCAGCCGAGCCGGCGTTGGCCTCGGTGGGCGCCGCCAACCGAGGGGAGTACTGATGAGTGCGATCGACGCGCTGGTCCAAGAGTCTCAGGAGCAGCACCGCCGCTACTACGACCTGTTCGGCCATAACCCGGTGCGTGGTGACGGGCTGCGTGAGGTCGGCGAACTGAGCCGGCAATGCGCCGAGCAGGCCCGCGAAATCCGTCAACAGGTCTTGGATTCGAACTTCTCCACGGCGGTGCTCGGCTAATGGGCGGTCACGGCGGCCCTTTCGCCCAGTCAACCGGTCATGATCACGTACCGCTGGACGGGTTCAACGGAAACGCCACCGGTGCCGGTGGTGCCGCGGACGGCAGTGCTGATGTCAACATCAACGGCGGCAACGCCATCGCGGGTAACTCCGCAGCCGAGGCCGCCGAGATCGCCGCAGTCCCCAATCCGCAATCACCCGAAGGCCAACGTCAGATCCTGGCGATCATCGAGAAATACCAGTCCAAAAGCGCTGGCACAGTTGAAGAATCGGCGGCCACCCAGCAGGCCAACGGCGAGGACGCCGCCAACGGCGGTCACCACCACCATGGAGACGACGACGGTAAAGACGACTCCAAAGGCGGTAGCGGCCTGATGGACATCTTGAGCCAATTGCTCGGCTCAGGGAGCTCAGGGCTGCAAGGCATGAACCCGTTGGGTCAGGGCATGAGCCCGTTCGGGCAAGGAATGGGCGGTGCTGGCGCCAACCCGTTCGGCGACCCCTACGGTGCGCAGCAGGCCGGTGCGACCAGCCCGGCCGCCAACCCCTTCGCCGACCCGCTGGCCTCGCCGAGCGCGCCGGCGGCCACCACCGTGGGAGCCACCTCAGACCCGTTCTCCAGCTCCCCCACCGGCGCCACCAACGCGACCCCGGCGGGCAGCAACCCCAACGCGGCCACCAACCCCTTCACCACCGCAGACAACCCCGGCGGACAAGGCGGTGGCGGCGGTGCGGGGGCTGTTCCGGCGACCGGCGGCGGCACCAAGCCAGGCGCGAGCGCGACGAACACCTCGGGTGTGGACCTGGATGCGTTTTCCGGCGGTGATGGCGGCGCTGTTCCCGCGGACCCGGCCACCAGCGCTACGGGCAGCAAGTAGTCCGGGCACAGCGCGCAGGTCATGGTGTCCACCGCCGTCAGTAGCGTCCCGGTCACCTCATGGTGGTACGGGCAAAGCCGAGCGCGCGACGTTGCGCGGCGCCTGGAATCGCTGTCGGGGCTCTCACCGGCACCGGGGCCCGCCGGGGTGATCACCGCCCGCCGCGACGAACTGACGGTGACCTTCGTCGAAGGGCTCAAAGCTCCCCTGCCCCAGCCGTGGCAGCCCGCCGGCCGCGAAGCCCGCATCGGTTGGGAAGCCGTCGACCCCGGGTACCCACCGGACCCCAACCATCCGGTTTACCTGGTGGTGTTCGGGACCACCGATGACGGTGGACTGGTGGGGTTGAACCTGGCCGCATTTCCCCGGCTGCGCGTCGAAGGAGATCCCGACACCGCTGCCGCATTGATCCGCCGCTGGGTGCTGGAACTGGTGGCTACCCATCCCGCCATCAGCATTGGGATCACCGACGACGTGTGGACGGGGCCATGGACCACCCGGGTGCAACCAGTGGCGCCGGGGTCTGTTCCCGGCGTCGACGTGCTGGTGTGTGGTCCCGGGCTGACCTATGCCGAACGCGCCCAGATCGTGGCCGCGGCGACCAGCCCGATCCTGATTGACCTCGGTCAAGACGCGGCGATGTCGAGCACCTGGGTGATCAACTGTGGTCCCGATCGGCTCGGGCAGATCAGTCGCGGCTCCTCGTCGCGGCCGATGACGGCCACACTGATCGTTCCCAGCGCCGAGGTCGTCGAGCGCTGCGCCGAACTGCTGACCGACCAGCCTGAGCATCCGGTCGCCACCCCTGAAGCGGTGCCGGCCGAACGCGGCGCCGCCGCCGGCGCAGTGCACTGGGATGACTCGGCCCTCGATACGACCGGCCTCGACGAGGACAGCCCGACCACTGGGACTGCAGGCCTTGCCGACAGCGCGCCCCGGCCTGAACCCGCGCCTGGCGAGCAGGGCCCGATCGACTTCTTCGCCCCCGGGAACGCAACCTCGACGCCCGCGGCGCCGACGTTCCTGGTCGCCGACCACCCCGATGACAGCCAAGCCGCCCAACGCGCCCCCGTTGCGGCACCCGCAGACGAGCACCACGCTCCGGGCCCGGCCCCGCACGCTGCACAAGCCGACCTGCCGGCAGCTGCACTGCCTGTTGCCGCGGCGACCGAAAGCCGGCAACAGACCGATGGGCCAGCGCCGGTGATCGCGCCGATGTGGAACCGCATCCTTGGCCAGGTAGTACTGCAACCACCGCACAGCACCCAAGAGCCCGGGCCCCGGGAAAAGCGGCTCAACGAACTCACCGTGTTCCTTCAGCACCGCCCCTGGGCCAGGGCCGATGACATCATCGCCTGTGTCTACGGCGGGGCGGCCTCAGAAAAAACGGTGACCCAGCAGCTCTCCTTGCTGCGCGCACGGCTGGGAGTCGTGCGCCCCGGTGGGCCAAAAGCGTTGCCGCCCATGAGCGATGGTGGCTATCACCTCGACAACGCGGTGCGCTCAGACTGGATGGAATTCGAGCGGCTGGTGGAAATCCTCGTCGAGACCACCCCCACCCCGAACCTGATCGCAGCGATGGATCTGGTCACCGGGCCGCCGCTGAGCAGAATCCCGCCGAAAGAATGGGCCTGGACCAAAGACTTGCGCGAAGAGTTACGTGACCGAGTTCCCGCAGCTGCGGTGGCCCTGGCGCGCCGGCACCACGACGCCAAGCGGTTCGGGGCCGCGGTCGAAGTCGCGCGCAAAGGCTTGTGGTATGACAGCGTTCGACAGGACCTGTGGCAGGTCGCGCTGGCGGCGGCTCTCGAGGGCCACGACAAGGACGCGTTCCGCGCATTGCGCGGACAGTTCCTCGCGACCGTCGCCGGACCCGATCGGGATCCGGTGGTCTTCGATCTCACGCGACAGGCAGGATAAAGGGGCCGCCATGCATTCCATCACTGTGACGCAATTCAAGGACGACGACGACGAGGTCATCACCACTGCCGAGACCGACCCGGCTGCCTTGTCGGTGTCGGTGTGCACCACCGGCGCGATCGTCGATGTCGACGCTGCCGTCAAGACGCTGCGTCCGCTGGGTGTCGAGGGATTCACCGAGTTGTTCCTGGCCTGCGCGCAGGCGGCGTTCGCCCACCGCTACGACCCACTGTTGTCCGAGTAGCGGCAGGGTCGTCATGGGCTTGGATATCGACACCAGTGGACTGCGCCGCGCCGGCGAACTGGTTCACGCCGCCGGTGAGGTCTTACACCAGCAGTTAGACGCCGACGCGCCGCCCTGCGGGGACGATGAAGTGTCCAAGGCCCTGATGGACAACCTCAACGCCTGGCAACGCTGGCTGGTCGCGCACCTCAAAGCCGGTGCCCAGCAAGCATTTAGCGCCGCGGCCGGTATCCACAACGCGGCCGGCGGATTCGACACCCACGACGCTGCGGCCGCGGCGGCCTACGGCGGCGCCGGCGGCCACGCACCAGTGGCCACGCCGGCTGCCGCCCACAGCGGACCGGGCGCGGCGGGCGCTGCACCTACCGGGCCCCCGGCCAACTCACCCGTGCCGGACATCAGCGGCCGCGACGGTGAGAAGCTCGCCCTGGCGCTGCACTCCGGCGCCGGGCCCGCGCCGGCTTTGGCCAAAGCCGCGCAGTGGGAAGGCGTGGCCGCCCAAGCAGTGACCGCGCATACCGCACTCACCGGGGCCCGAACCCAGCTGCTCGCCTCCGGTCACGCCGCGCTGAGCGCACCGCTGGTGACACGGCTGGACCGGGCCATCGGCTGGACTCAGCAGGTCGCCACCCACGCCAGCGCACTGGCCAACGGCTACAGCACCGCCGCCGGCGCCCACACCACCGCCACGACCGCAGTCGGCCACCCCACGGTGTGGCGCACCACGAAAACGAACTTGGCCGAGGCACGCGCGGACCCGTTCGGGGCGCCTCGAGCGCAGGCCTACCAAGCCCAGTTGACCGGGATGCAGCACACCGCCAGAGTCACGTTGACCGGCTATACCACCACCGGAACCGCGGCCAGCACACCGCCGAGCACACTTCCCCCCGGTCCCGGATTGGCCCCCACCACCCCAAACGCTCCCGGCTCACCCACGCCCAACACCGCTGACAAACCGGGCCAAACCGATCAACAAGACGATCCCCACGCGCCGACATCAGGTGATGGCACCCCGCAGACGTCCAAAGCGACGTCCGGGGAAGGATCGGGTTTCCAGGACATGCTCGGCTCCCTCATGGGGGCACTCGGTCCGCTGATGCAGTCACTGGGCCAAGCCAATCCTCTACAGTCGCTGGGCCAACTCGGCCAGCAGCTCAGCCAGCAGGCTGGCAATCTGGCCAAGGCCACCAAACCACCGATCAAGCCCGCCGCGCTAACTCACGCGCATCCGGCAGGAGGTGGAGCCCACAAGGGTGGAGGCGGTGGCAGCCCGATCAAACCTGCCGTTCTGGGCGGGGTCCACTCGGCCGGGCTGACCGGAACCCCGGCCTCCTCGCCTCCTGCCGCGCCGAGCAAGCCGGCGGCCCCCGCCGCCGCGAGCGCCAGCGGATCCGGCGGCATGGGCATGATGCCGATGGGGCGCCACGCTGAAGGCACCGACTCCAAGAAGGTGCACAGCTACGAGCAGCCAATACCCGAAGTCGAACCCGAAGGAAGGCCCGGAGTCGTCGGGGCTGCCGCCAAAGCTGAGCCCGTGGTCAAACCCGAAGCGCACAACGCCGTCAAGGCGCGCATCGCTGCCCGCAAGAAAGCAACCGCGACCGGCGACGACGCCTAGCGGTGGCTTACCCTTGCACCCCCCGCTGTCGCACTTTTGTGCCACGCTAATGGCATGACCGATCAGCCGGTGCGGCCAGCCGCCGCACACCACAGTGCGACCCCCTTGGGGTCAGCTGCGGTGGCGCACCCGCTGTGCGATCCCATCAGCCCACCAGTGTTAGGCGACATCTTCTGATGGATATCCCCCTGCACCCCGCTGTGGTCGCCGAAATGGCGCGCGGCCAGCAATTCCTCGAACGAATCCGATCGGCGCGCCGAAACCTCGAACAACTACGGGTCACGGTGAGCTGCCCCGACGGCGACAACACGCTCGTCTTCGACGGCGACGGCATGATCGTCGAGGCGTCGTTCGCCGCGGACCTGTTTGACCGCTACCCCGGCGACAAGCTCAGTGAACTGCTGCTGGCCATGTCAGAGGAAGGATATTCCCAGGTGTCACAACACGTCAGCGCCCAAGTCGCCGCGGTCGTGGAGCAGCGATGACAAGCAGCGACGCGCTGGACCTCTTCCTGAGCAGCTGCGCAGCCCTAGGCGCCGAGGTGTACGGACGCCGGCAGGTACCCGACAAGCGCGCCGCGCGCAGCGGATTCGAGCGCCTGACCGCGCAGTACCCCGATCAGTGCGACGGATGGCTGGGCCTGGCGGCCAGCGGAGACGTCAGCCGCGCCGTCCTGGAAAACGCCTACCGCGCCCTGGACACCTGCGGTGAGTTGATCACGGCCGGTGACGTGGCCGCGGACGCAATCGATTTCGCCTTCGATACCGGCATGTACATCCAGCTGCACGCGCGCGGCGCCGACGGCGTCATCATGGCGTGCGCGGCCGCGCGCGCCGCCGCTGGTGACTACGCCGGCGCCGGCGAACTGCTTACCGACCGGGTGCTTTCGGCCGTCCCCGGCCCTGCCGGCTGGGTGTTGGCGGTGGTCTATTTCCGGGCAAAACGCTGGCATGACGTGCGCCGGGTCCTGGCGCCGCTGGCCGCACAGGTACGCAACGATCCGTTCCTGCACCAAGCAGTCCAGGTGGCCCTCGGTTTGTCCGGCGCCTATTTGGGCTTGTGGGAGCAGGGATTTGACCAATTGAGCAGCCAGGGGCAGGGGCCGATCGCGGCGGCCAGCGCTGAGGCGCTGCTCGGTGCGGGTTTGTGCGCTCGAGCGCTGGGCCGCGCCGAGGCGGCTACCGCGCTGCTCAACGAGGCCTACGCCGTGGTGGGGGTCTCCGACCATGTGCGCTCGACGATCGCGACCGCGCTGAGCGATCCGGGCTTCGGTATCCACCCCACCACCGCGGCGCGCATCGATGCCCGCAACGACTACTGGGATCCCGACACCGAGCCCGGCGAACGTGACTTCGCGCGCCAGCTCGGAGCGGCTCGCCGCGAAGAGCTCAAGGCCGAAGCCGCCGCCGAGCTCGCCGACTTCGTCGGCATGGTCGACGTCAAAGACCAAATCGCGCGGCTGGAATCGAGCGTGCGCGGAGACAAGCGACGCGAAGCTCTCGGGCTGCCGGTGCGCAACAAATCGCTGCACCTGATACTTGAAGGCCCACCGGGCACCGGTAAGACGACGATCGCCCGGGTGATCGCCAAGCTGCTGTGTGCTGCCGATGTGCTGCCGTCGGACACCTTTGTCGAAGTCAGCCGCTCAGATTTGGTGGACCGGGTTATCGGCGGCTCGGAAGCCAAGATCAAGGCGATCATCGACCGCATCATCGACGACGGCGGCGGGGTGCTGTTCATCGATGAGGCCTATGCCCTCACCGAATCAGATTCGGAGAGAGATTACGGGCGGGTGGTGATCGCTGAACTGTTGCGCGCCATGACAAATCACGCCGGCAAGCTGATGGTGATTGCGGCCGGCTATGCCGACAAGATGCAGGAATTCCGCGACTCCAATGAGGGGCTGCGGTCCCGGTTTACACGCAGCATCAGGTTGCCGTCCTACACCGTCGACGAGCTGGTGGAGATCACGGTGCGCAAAGCCGCCAAAGGCGGCAGCATCATCTCCGATACCGAGCCGCTGCGCGCGGCCTACGCCGAGCTCGCCGCTGCCACCGCCGTGGACACCAGCGGGCGGCGCCGTCCGGCGATGGACGTGTTGGGTAACGCCCGCTTCAGCGAGAACCTGATCCAGTTCGCCGAGGAGCAGCGCGACCACCGCCTCGACGTCACCGGCAAACTCGACCACGACGACACCACCGCCGAGGAGTTGCAGACCATCACCGCCGAAGACGTGAGCACCGCAGTGGCGCGTGAACTCGAGCGGGCCGACAAGGAACAGAACATCAAGTTATCGCGCCACGACCGCAATCAAGGACCGCTCGCAGGGACGGCGGCCCCGCAGCGCGCAGAGCCGGTGGGTTCGGCTGAACCCGACTTATGGCGCCGCGGCGGTACCCAAGCCGACGGAGGCGCGCGATGAGCGCACCGGTCACCCCACGTCCGCGGCGGGGGTTTAAGTCCCGCAGCGTCGAGCTAGGCCCGACCGCGGCGCGCAAGCGGCCCTGGGGATTCGTTACCCGCCACCAGGTTTCGGGCTGGCGGTTCCTGATCCGCCGGATCAGCAACGGCGTCGCGCTGCGTGACACGCGGATGCTCACCGATCCGCTACGCCGGCAGGGCCGCGCGCTAAGCGTGGGCACGCTGATCGCGGCCGTGCTGGTGGCCGGGGCGTTGGTGCTGTCGATCCTCAAACCCGCCGGCGTCACCGGCACCAAGCACGTGCTGGCTGACCGATCCACCAACGCGCTGTATGTGGTGGTCAACGATGAACTGCATCCGGTGCTCAACCTGGCCAGCGCCCGCCTGATTTCGGGCCATCCCGACACCCCGACCGTGGTGAAATCCAGCGAGATCGACAAGTTCCCACTGGGCAACACATTGGGCATCCCCAATGCGCCCTCGCGCATGGTGCAGTCGAGTGTCCGCGACGCGCGCTGGATGGTGTGTGACGCCATCGGCGGCGCGGAAAGCGGCGCAACGGTTATCTTCGGCGATCCGGTTGCCGGCCCAGGACATGCGGCGGCGCTGCCGGCGTCCTCGGCGGTGCTGGCCACCAGCGACGGCGGCAAGACCGCCTGGCTGATCTGGGGCGGCAAACGCAGTCAAATCGACCTGCACAACGCCGCGGTCACCGCGGCAGTGGGGATCAACGCCGACACACCCGCACCGCGGACCATCAACCGTTCACTGCTGAATCTGATTCCCGAATCCGCGCCGCTGGTGGTGCCGTTCGTCGCCAACGCCGGCGATCCGCCCCGCTTTGTGTGGCCGGTCCCTGGACAGACGCCCCCGCCGGTCGCCTCGGTGGTGATCGACCATGACACCAACAACCAGATCCGCTACTACGTCGTGACCGCAGACGGGCTACAGGCCATCTCCCCGGTGGTGGCGGCGATCCTGCGCGCCAACGACGCCTATGGTCTTGTCGAGCCGCCCGCCCTGACGCCAGACCAGGTCGCCAAAGCGCCCAAAGCCACGCCGATTTCGGTCGACGATTACCCGTCATCGGCGCTGCGGATCATGGATCCCAACACCGACCCTGTGACCTGTGGGCAATGGGTGAAACTGGGCGGCGCGCCCACGTCGAGCCTGACGCTGCTGTCCGGGCAGAGCCTGCCCATTGCCGCCGACGCCAAGTCCGTCGGGCTCACTGGCGCCGGGCCCACCACCGCCGCGCGCGTCGTGTTGCCCCGGGGCAACGGCTACTACGTGCAAGTCACCGGGCAGCAACCGCAGGCGACGACCAAAGAGTCGCTGTTTTGGGTCTCTGACCTCGGCGTGCGCTACGGCTTGGAGGACCCAGCAGCCGGCCAGTCAACGACATCCACGGCAGAAGTGCTGGGCTTGAGCTCGCCTCCACTGCCGATTCCCTGGTCGGTGCTGAGCCTGTTCGCCCCCGGCCCCACCCTGTCCAAAGCCGATGCGCTGGTTGCGCACTGATAATGGAGAGCCCTGATGCGAGAACGATTCCCCCATCGGCGCCGCGTGGCCGGCCCCCAGCACAAGGCCAAGGATTTCACCCTCAACCCCCCGCCGGAGCTGCCACGCACCGTGGAAGTCGGCGCCCTCAAGAAGGCGCTGCCCTGGGTTTTCGGCGCGTCGATGGTCGTCATGGTGATCTTCATGTTCATGACTGGGTACCGGCAGATGCAGCCGATGTACCTGTTCTTTGTCGCCATGATGGTGATCGCGCTGTTTCAGTCCATGCAGGCCCAGGGCGGCACCAGCGAAATGTCGACGCCCGAAGTCAATTCCGAACGCGCGGAGTACTTGCGCTGGCTGTCGGGCAAAGGTGAAGAAATCCGGGAGGTCGCGGCCACACAGAAAGCTAGCGCGGAGTGGTCACACCCAGACCCCGAGGTGCTAGAAGCGGTGATTGGATCACCTCGAATGTGGGAACGCGGCGCTACAGACCCAGACTATCTGCACGTGCGCGTCGGACGTGACGAGGTGCGCCTGCAGAGCAAAATCAAGGTCAAACCCGTTGAGTCCGAACTCGATCTGGAACCGGTCACCTACACGGCGCTGCAGCATCTACGGGCCGTGCAGCAATCGATTCCCCACTGCCCCAAGGCGATTGACCTGGCCGGCTTCGGCATGATCACCGTCTACGGTGACCAGGTTGTTTTCGGGGCGATCCTGCGGGCCTGGATCGCGCAACTGGTGTGCTGGCACACCCCCAACGACATCGCTTTGGCGGTGGCCTCGCCGCGGCTGGAGTCGCAATGGAACTGGGCGAAGTGGTTGCCGCACACCGAAAGCCACGACATCGACGGCGCCGGACCAGCACGGTTGCTCGGCATCTCGTTGCGTGACGTCGAGACCATGCTGAGCCCGCTGATCAAAGATCGCGACAAGGTCGTCGACGACAAAGGAAACACAGACTCGGCGGCGGTGAGCAAATCGCACAAACACGTCGTGGTCGTCGTCGATGACCCCGGCGCCCCGCACGAGGTCGTGCGGCGCATCGCCGCACGCGACGGCGTCACGGTGATCGTCTATCGCGCGACCGCCGGCCCAGACCGCGATTACGCGCCCCACTCGCGCGAGCTGCTGCTGCGGGTAGGCCGTGACGCCCACGACGGCGCCGCCGCGGTGCAAATGGACACGTGGCAGAACTTTCGCTGGCAGACCTTTTGCGCCGAGCCAGACGTGCTCGACGCGCACGTCTCCCGGCACGTGGCTCGGCAAATGTCGAAGTGGGACGCGGCGCCGACCAGCCGGCAAAATGCCGAATCGGCAGCCGCGCAGAATCTGCTGGCGTTGCTGGGGATCACCAACGCCGCCAAGCTGGACGTCGAGTCGCTGTGGGCACCACGGATGCTGCCCGTGGGCACCGGAGAGCCAGTGGATCTGTCACCGATGTTGCGGGTTCCGCTGGGATTGCAGCCCAGCGGAGCACCGCAGATGCTTGACCTCAAAGACGAAGCCGACGGCGGCAACGGGCCGCACGGGCTGATGATCGGCATGACCGGTTCAGGCAAGTCCACGTCGCTGAAAACGTTGGTGTTCACCCTTTTTGCGCACCACTCCCCCGACGTCGTGCAGGCCATCCTCGTCGACTTCAAAGACGGTGCCGGCTTCGACGGCTTCGCCGGTTACCCGCACGCGGTTGCTGTCATCACCAACCTCGAGGAAAAGAGATCCCACGTCGAGCGGTTCGGTGAGACCTGCCTGGGACTGCTCGACCAGCGCGGTGTCGCGTTTGCTCACGCCGGTCGCCGAATCAGAGGCGCGGCGTTTGAGTCGCTGCGAGAATACAACGAGGCGCGGGCCACCGCCGCCGGCAAAGACCTCCCACCGATTCCGTTCTTGTTCGTGATCATTGACGAGTTCTCACTGCTGCTCAGGGAGCATCCGGAGATGGCCAAGGTGTTCGACACCGTGTGCCGCAAAGGCCGCTCGCAAGGGATCTTCTTTCTGTTTGCCAGCCAGACCCTCGACCAGGGCCACATCAAGGACATCGACAAGAACACCAACTACCGCATCGGGTTGAAGGTCGCCAGCGAATCCATCTCGCGGCAAGTGATCGGCAACGGCGACGCCTACCACATTCCCGACGGCAAAAACGTCAAAGGGACAGGCTATTTCGTGCGCGCGCCTGGTGCCGAGCCGATGAAATACCGCGGCTTCATGCTCCCTGCCCGCTACGAGCCGCCGACCACCATCAGCCGCAAGGTGATCAACGCCAAGCCCCGCGCGCGGGTGTTCACCGCCGGTCGGGTCGAGCCTGACCCCGACACCGTGATCGAAGAGGAAATCGCCGGCGAATCGGTGATCGAGGGGCCGCCGCGGTCGCTGGTGTTGACCGTCGGGCCGCAGCTGGCCGCCGCCTACGGTAAGCCCTCACCGCAGCTGTGGTCACCGCCGCTAGATGAGCCGATCCCGCTGGACGCCGTGCTGACCGAGGCCGCTGCTGCCGACGCGGCCGCACCGTCAGCGGCCCCGTGCTGGCCGCTGGGCAAAATCGATCGGCCTCGCCAGCTGACCCACAGCCTGCTCAGTTACAGCGTCGATGACGGCAACGTGTCGATCCTGGGAATGCGCAAAGAGGAAGCATCGATGGCGGTGCAGACCTTCATCTTGTCCGCAGCCGCCCGCCACTCCCCGCGCGACGTGGGGTTCTACGTGATGAGCTACGGCGGGCCCGCGGTGGGGACGCTCAACGGCCTGCCCCATATCGGCGCGATCGGCGGCAACGAGCGCAATGAACTGAACTTGCGGATCTTCGGCGACCTCGAGGCCGTCATCGCGCGCCGGCGGCGGATCTTCGACCAGTACAACATCGGCTCGCTCGGTGAGTTCCGGCGGCGCCGAAGCCAAGGCGATGAGCCAGGACTCGACGACGGCTACCCCACCGACCTGTTCTTGGTGGTCGACGGCTGGGACAACTTCCTCGACGACAACACCACGCTGCTGAATCCGAAGAACCCGCACCTCAAGAGCGTGGAACGGTTGGCCACCGCCGGGCGAGGCCTGCATGTGCTGATCTCGGCGGCTAGCTGGTTGAAGTTCGGCAACGAGGTGCAAAACCACATCAACACCCGCTTCGAGCTGAAACTCTCCCAAGCGTCGGACTCCCAAATCAAGCCGCAGAAGACCGACGAGATGATCCGACCGCAAGACCGCATCCCCAAGCACGATCTGGGTCGCGGCATCAACGGTGTCGGTGATGTCATCCGCTTCGCGGTGGGTCGCCTCGACGGCCAGCCCAGCATGGACAACCTGGACGAGAAGGTGCGCGAAACCGTGGCCACCGTGTCCCAGCACTACGCAGGCCACCCCGCGGTGCCGTGCCCGCAACTGCTGCCCGCAGTGGTCACCGTTAGCGGCCTCGGTCAAGATCGGCTCGACGGAGAGCAGTTCGCCCTGGGCCTGCGTGGCCGAGACCTGCAGCCCTTGGTGCACGACTTCACCCGAAGCCCCCTCGTGGGCGTCTACGGCGACGACGAGAAGGGCAAGACGACGTTCCTCACCCACCTGCTACGCAGCGTGGTCGCCCGCCGCTCGGGCCCCGAGCAAGCGATTGTGTGCGTCTTCGACAGGGGGCTTGGGCTCAGCGCAGAGACCGCCCGGCTCATCGAGGGCGAGGACTACTACGAGACCGACTTCGCCTCCATGGCCCAACGCCTCGAGCAGATGGCGCACGTCCTCGACGGCAGGACACCGCCGAAGGATCTGCCCTGGGAAGAAAAGCGGGCCTGGAAATTGCAAGGGGCGCTGATCTACCTCTTCGTCGACGACCTCGACGCCATTCCCGCCCAGCAGCAGATTTATGACCACGTCCCCGCCGGCGGTGTCCCGGCCAGTGGATCAGGTCGGATGGTGCAGACCTGGCAGCCGATGCTGCGCCATTTCGCCTCTGCCAACGAGGTGGGGTTGCGGGTGATCATGACCCACCGGGCCCAAGGAGCCGCTGCTGCGGAAATGTCGCCCAATTCAGTGCCGGGTCAATTGGCCAACCAAAACGCCGTCCGCATCATGCTGGGTTCTACAGCGGTCAACGACAAGGTCGGTGGAATGAAATTCCAGGACCTCGATCCAGGCCGCGGCTATGTCCTGGCCAGCGGCGGTCAAAACGAGGGATATGCGCAGTTGGCGATGCCCGACCGAATGTAACCGGAATGTTAAATGTGCACGATAGAGGTGTTAGCGTGTTAGTTGCACCTGATGCAATAACAGGCAGTTGTCATGTGTTGGCGGTACCGTGCTCTCAACCGGACCGCCACGGGGAGGCGAATTGTCGGTGGCCGCACTGAGGCGGGGCAGCGACAATTACTACAGGAACAATCGCACATAGTGAAACCAGAGGGGATGTTGTTCCATGCTTGTTGATGTCACACCCGAAGCGCTGGCAGCCGCTTCAGCTCAGGTGGCTGCACTGACCGCTCGTCTTTTGGGCACCAACGCCGCCCATGCTGTGGCCACCGGGGCCATTCTGCCGCCTGGCGCAGACGCGGTGTCGGTGAAAACCGCTGCATCCCTAGTCGCTGAGGGCGTGTCGCACCAGGCGATGGCTGGCATGGGCAACACCCAGCTAGCTGCCTCTTCAGAAGGCGTCGGCGAATCCGGTATCGGCTACACCCTCGTCGACGGCATCCAGGCCGGCGCCTACGCGGCTAACGCCGGCATCAGCGTCTAACTTCGGTTATCTGCGAAGCGTGCACCCATGTCCTTCGATACGGTCCTAGCCCAGATTTGGGTGGCGGCGCCGCCCGAAGTCCATTCGGCGTTGCTCAACGCCGGCGCGACCGCGGCGGGAATCACCGCCGCGGGAACGTCGTGGACGCATCTGAGTGCGGAATACATGGCGGCCCTGGCCGAACTCGAAGGGATCATCGCGGCGGTCGAATCCCAGTATCAAGGCGAGGCAGCCACCCAGTTCGTCGCCGCTCACCAGCCGATGCTGTTGTGGCTGGCCGACGTCGCAGCCAAGGCGGCGTTCACGGCCGCATCCCACGGCGAGATCGCAGCAGCCTACGAGGGCGCTGTCGGCGCGATGCCGACCCTAGGGGAATTGTTCGAAAACCACTTCGTTCACGGCGTGCTGATCGGCACCAACTTCATGGGCGTCAACACCATTCCGATCGGACTCAATGAGGCCGACTATCAGCGCATGTGGCAGCTGGCCGCCGATGTGATGAGCACCTGGGATGGCGCCTCGAGCGCCGCCGCAACCTCCATACCCCCCACCCCGATGTCTCCGGTCACCTTGAGCGTCGGTACCGGGGAAGCCGGTTTGGCGACCGCCGTCACAGCGGGATTCCATACCGCCGGGTGTGGCACCACCGGTGGCGGCGCGGCAACCGGCTCCGATATTGCCAGTGACAAGCTGCTCGCCGGCAAAGCCGCGAGCAGCCCGGCATCGGTCACGGACAAACTGCCACCGGCGCAAAATCAAGCACAAGGGGTCGGCAACCAAGACGGCACCGCCGAGCAGGGGCTGACCCAAAACATGGCCGGCAGCTTCCTGCAGCAAGCCGCATCCATCGGCCCGCAAGCCGCCCAGGGGCTCACCCAAGGCCCCGGACAACTGCTGACCCAAGCCCCCCAACAACTGTTGCAGGCACCCCAGCAATTGAGCAGCTTGCTGGGCCAATTCAGCGGAGGGGGCAGCTCCCTGGGACAGCAGTCGGTGCCGGTCGGCTTCGCCGGCACGGGTGCCCTCGCAGGGTTCAACCCTGCCGGGATGACCAGCCTGGCCGGCGGTGCATTCGGCAGCGGGCCCAGCAGACCGTTGATGCCCTCCACCTGGGGTGCGGCGCCAAGCACCACCTCGTCGCTGGCCAATGGCGCGCGTGCCATCACCCCTGTTGCCACCGGACTCCCCGGCGCCGCCGGCTCCAGCGGCAGTGGTGCTGGCGGCGGCATGATGGGCGGCGGCGTCCACAACACCCGAGCCCGCGGTCAACGGGTCAACACCTACGCCGACGACGCTGTCGACGAGGACGCCGACAGCGAAAAGGAGGCGTACGCAATGACCCGCTAGGACGCCTTCACCCACGCACTGCGGATCGCATCAACTCACGACAAGCCCAACTACCACCGAAAAATCAACATCGGTACGCCAAGAAAGGACACCGACAATGGGACTGCTTGACACCAACGTTCCAGCCATGGTCTCTGCCGGAAACAGCTTCGGTCAGAACGTGGCCATCTACAAGAGCACCCTGGCCGCCGCTGAGCAATCCGCCCAGGCCGCCCAGGCCTTCCACAAGGGCGACTCGGCGATGGCCTTCCAAGCGGCTCACGCCCGCTTCGTCGAAAGCGCCAACAAGGTCAACGCGCTGCTGGCCATCGCCGAGCAGAACGTGCACGAAGGCGCGACCACCTACACCACCGCCGACTCCAACGCGGCCGGCGAATACGTCATGTAGCAGCCCGGGGGTAACCCCGGCTACACATCCACTAGACGAAGCGAAAGGTACATCTCATGAGCCAAATCACTTACCAGTACCCGGCGATGCTCGCGCACGTCGGCGAGATGCGGACCCACAACGCATCTCTGCGCTCGATCGGTTCCACCATCGGCACCGAGCAGGCCGCCTTGGCCGCCAACTGGCAAGGCGACACCGGTCAGACCGCCAACCAGTGGCTGAGCCAGTGGAACCAGGCGCAAGAGGAGCTCGCTCAGCGCCACAACAACCTGGTCGAGATCCACGAGCAGAACACGATGAACATGATGAACTACGACCAGAACGAAGCCGCCAAGTGGGTCTGACCCGGCGCAACTAGCTCCAACACAGACAGGTGGGGCGGTCACCGATACAAGGTGGCCGCCCCACCTGCGTGTTATGCGGCGCCGGCGACTGCTCGCCCACGTGGGCAGCTCGTTGCTGAAGGCGGCTCCCGCTACGACCTGTTAGCCGGCGGTTCGCCACGGGTGGTCGTCCAACATGGCAGCGACCACGTCCACGACATCGGAATCACGGCTGTCACCGCGGCTGGCCAGGCGCTCGTTAGCGGCAGCAATGCGCTGCAGGAACGCGCTATAGACACTGGCTGCAGCGCTGGCGTAGCTGTCGGCGGCCTGCACCTGCGGTGCAGCGCTGTACCGCGCCGGCAGACCGCGCAACTGCTGAGCCAAATCCCAGGCTTGCTGCGCGACTGTGTGCACCAAGACGCGCACTCGCTCAATGTCCCACGGTTGACGCGCTTGCTGGTCGGCCACACCGGCTTCGAGCAGATAGTCGATCTCGCGGACCGCGGCCAACGCCTCTTCGATCGGCCCTGTGTGCGCCCGCAGCTCCGCTGTCGGAATAGGGACGCTCAAGGCAAGCCCCAGCTGTCCCGGTTCCGCGAGAACAGCCGCCTGGGCGTCCGCTCGTGCCCGCGCGACTCGTTCGTCGGCGGCTTGGCGGGCCGCCGCGACCTGCCGCTCGGCATGCTCATGCGCCGCGGCCACCCGCGACTCCGCCTCCGCGCCGATGCGCTCAACGTCTGCCTGCGCCTGAGCTGTCGCAGCCTCGGCGTCCGCGAGCGCCTGCGCGATCCGCTCATCAGCGGCTTGGCGGGCCGCCGCTACCTGCCCCTCGGCCTGACCGCGTGCTGCGGCCAACTCCGTGGCGTGGTCGGCCTGGGCACGTTCGAGTTGGCCGCGGAGCTCCTCGAGGGCTTGTTGGGTGCTTGCGCGTTCGGTGGCGCGTTCGGTGGCGCGTTGTTGTGCGCGTGCTTCTGCGGCGCGGGTCCGTTCGTGTGCTGCGGCCAGTTCGCTGGCGTGGTCGGCGTGTGCCTGCTCGAGTTGGCCGCGGAGCTCCTCGAGGGCTTGTTGGGTGCTCGCGCGTTCGGTGGCGCGTTCGGTAGCGCGTTGTTGTGCGCGTGCTTCTGCGGCGCGGGTCCGTTCGTGTGCTGCGGCTAATTCGCTGGCGTGGTCGGCGTGTGCTTGTTCGAGTTCGCCGCGCAACTGCTGCAAGGCCTGCTGTTCGCCCAGCCGTTGATCGGCGCGCTCTGCGTCCTTGCGTGCGGCCTCAGCTTGGATTGCGCGCACGCGTTCCCGGGCGTCCTGAGCCACACGGGCGGACTGCGCAGCTTCATCTCGGGCCATCTGCGCGGCCGCATCAGCATCCTGCTTGTCCTGCTCGGCTTGGCGGGCCTGACGCTCGGCCGAGACGCGTAGCTGGTCTGCTTGGACGAGCCGCATCAGCGGGGACAGGCGCTTGGGGCTCGAGCCGAAGCGGTTGCGGTGGTCGACGAGCTCACGTTCACTCATCGCCGCGACCCTGGCGAGCTCTTCGGACGCGGGTATCCCGAGCTGTTCAGCGGCGGCCACCGCGGCCATGGCAGCGCGTTTGGTCAACGCGGCCCACTCCTCGATATCGAGGTCCTCGATGTGTTGCTGCAACGTGGTCATCGGCGCCGCCTTCTGCCGCCCGTGCTGGCCTGCTGGCGTGAAGCGCTGGGCGTTTCATCTGCGGCAACCTCAAGCGGTGGGTGATCCGGCTCAGGGCTGGATGGTTCGTCAGCGCCAGTGGCGGCCGCGGGTGCCGCGGCGTCGGCGGTTGCCAGCAGTGCGCTGCCTTGTTGAGCCAGCACCCGCGAGAATTGCTTGAGCTGCACCGCTGCGGCGGCCGCCAAGGTGGCGTCTTCGAGCTGGCGTGCCTCACTGAGCAGGCCTTGTAGAACCGTCAGCGCCAGCTCTGGCCCGAATCCCACGGTGGCATCCGCGGCCGCGGCCGGCTCCATGCTGCCTTTGTCCACGACCCACGCCAGGCGCTCACGGCATTCCTTGATCGCCGCCGCGTGCCGTTCGTCGTCCCGAAGCTCCTGGTGGTGGCGTTCCCGCTGTTCGGATAGCAGGCGGAACCTTTTGGCAGCCTGGCGCAGCGCCACCACCGCGATCAGGGCCAAGATGAGTACGGCGACTAGTGCTGCCGCGCCACCGAACCCGCCTGAGACCAGGAAGTCGCGCGCCGGGGGCAGTTCCCTATTCATTGTGCGTGTTGGCGCAGGTGGTAAGGGTGTCATCGATTGCGCTCGGCATAGCGTTCACACTAGCGATACGTCGCGCTCTTTAATCGCGATTATGGCTTTGCTGGGTTCGTTTAATCGGGTGAGCGTGTTGGGTCGCTGGGCTAGTTGGTTGCCGCCCTGCGGGCGGTCGTGGCGAGCGGTGTCCGTGGGGCCCCAGGCAAAGATTGTGACGGGATCAGATTCCGTCTGCCTGGCCAACCGTATGCCCCGGGGTTCAAAGTAGTCTGCCCTAGTCGAATCCTGCCAGCGTAATTCTCAAGGCCTGTTCCAACTGAACGTGCAGCGGTGGATGTGTCTTAATGTCTGCGCTCAGCCAGCGCCGAAGTATGAATTGTGCGGTGGCCAACCCCGTGTGGACCAGCAGCGAGGGACGGATGTCGGATCCCGCATCGATGCCCATCCTTGTAGCGACGAGCTCGATGAACTTGCGGTCATCGTTGTCGCTGATCAGCGCCGGTTCGCTCAGTAGGTGGGGGGCGGTCAGCATGGCTTGTTGCCAGTAGTGCGGGTTCGGATTGGTTTTGTCCCAGGCGGTTTCGGCAAACAACGCGATCAGCGCGTCGGCTGCCGATTGGTCCGATGGCTGAGCGCCGTAGGCCGCAACGATTTCGGCGACCGTTTGCCGCAACGGCGCGATTAGCAAATCTTCCTTCGTAGGCGCGTAGCGGAAGTAAGTACTGATGGATATCCCCGCAGCGGCAGCGATGTCCTCGGTGGTCACGGCAGCAAATCCACGTTCGGCAAAAAGTTGGTGTGCGGTGCCCTGGATCTGCGAGAACAGCTCGGCGCGGCGCCGGTCCCTTAACGAGCCAGTATTTGCGGAGGGCATGACATCGCCTTCGTCAATCCGACATTCCAGGCTGCTTCCTGAGTTACTGTACGAACAGTAGCGTAGCGAAACCAACAGTACTAGGGGATCTATTGCTGGTGTCGCGATGTCGGGGACCGTGGCAGGTGACGCGGATTGCATGGGAAATAGCGGCTGCCCCACGAATATTCGCGAGCAGCCGCGGCCCCAGGCGCCCGCTAAATCCCTCGCCAGACAGTGCGCTCGCGCCTGCCGTTCACGGCGCTGTCCCGGTTGCCGGCGTTCCACTGGAAAATGGCACGTCGCAAGCCTCAGGTTGCTAGGTCCATCCTCGAGGAGAGGTGTGTGTGTCTTGTTGGCTGAGTCAGAGGCCGCGATGTCACGCCCTGGGAGGCACACCGCGAGCAACGCAGCAATCCTCGATGCCACCCAGGTGGTCGCAACGTTGGGCGGCTTCAAGGCGGTCCACTTCAAATCGGTCGCCAAGCAGGCCGGCGTCACGGTCGGGTCGGTGTGTGACCATTTCACGTCGAAGACCCACCTGTTGGTGACGCTACTCGCCCGTGAATTTGTGCGGCTGGATCAAGAACGCGACTGGAGCACGTGTGCGGCATCCCCGATTCGGCGAGTGGAATCCTTGACTCGCCGACTTCACGACGAATGGCAGCAAAATGCGAAGCTCACCGAGGCCGTGATGCGCGCATTCATTATTGCTGACACCGATGAAGCTCTGGGGGCGCAACATGCCGCCGACCTGATCGAAAGCATGCTGGCACGGGCACTCAGTGGCGGCACGGAAGGAATCTACGAGCGACAGATTGCCAGCCTCATCGCTGATATCTGGCTGGCCAACCTGATGGCCTTCGTCGGCGGCCGGGCGACAGCGGAGCAGACACGCAAGTGCATCAACAGAGCTACACGGCGTGTTCTGGATGCATGGGAGGGTGCTGGCAACCTATAGCGATACCGATCGTATCGCTGCGATACGATCAGTATTATAAGTGTGGCTCCGCTGACGTGTCGAAGGGAGCGGCTATGCACACACAATGGATCGAGCAGTGCACTGTCCAGCGAGTCTCACTGAAAGAAGGCCTGGTACTCGACCTCGACGATTACAGCGAGCTCGTAATCTCCCGGCCGATGCGGTTGACGCTTCCTGCAGTAGGAGCCTGGCCCGAGGAAGAGGTGTTGATCGACCCTGCCCACCTTTCGCCTGAAGAGCGGACGTTGTTGGACCTGGCCGGAGCGGTATGCACGCGGGCCTGGTTCGATGATGACGGGTCGCTCCATCTCGGGTTCTCCGGTGGACACCGCATCGATGTCCCCCCAGACGCGGCAGCGACCGCGTGGGAACTCTATGGCAAACGGCACGGCTACATGGCGTGTCTGCCTCGGGGCCGAGTCCGAGCGGTTCGGCACGACCTTTCTGCCGAAGAGGACGACTCGGATAATACGTAATTCGCTACATGCAGGACGTAGGGAACCATCTAGGGCTCTTAGTCGTAATGGCGGCCGGATTCGTCGAATTCAACGAGGATCAATAGCAGTGCGGGTCGCGTCCAACGCTTGGATCCTCATGCCATCCCCATTGTGCGGTCGAGGAAGTCGGTGACAGCGCCGGTGAACGCGTCGTTGTTGTCGCCGGCAACCATATGACCGGTCCCGGTGACGTCCGTCGCTTCGGCGTGCGGGACGAGCTGGAGGAATTCGTTGACGGTGTCCTGGGAGACGACGTCTGAAAGTGCGCCGCGCACGAGCAGCGTTGGGGCCGTGATTCGACGTGCTCCTTCGGCGAGAAATCCGCTGATGGTGTCGAATGCCTCGCTTCCGGTCATGAGATTGCCTTGCAGGACATCGAAGTTGGAGCTGATGAAGGCGGGGTCCCAGCGCCAGATCCATCGGCCGTCGCTCCGTTGGCGCAGAACTTTGTGCAGGCCATCGAGATTTTCGGGTCGCGCGCGGCGTGGGTTGTATTCGGCGATGACATCGGCGGCATCACCGAGCGTGCGGAATCCGTCGGGGTGTGCGGCCATAAATGACACGATGCGATGGGCCCCATCAAATTCCATTCGCGGGGTGATGTCGACCAGGACAACGGCTGCCCAGAGGTCGGGTGAGGCCAGCTGGTGGGTAGCGAGGATGATCAGCCCGCCCAGCGACGCGCCAACGACGGCGGGGGGACCGTCGGGGCTGACGTGGTCTCGTACCGAGAGCAGATCGGATACGAACTTTTCGACGTCGTACTGTCCGCTTGGGTCCCAGTCGCTGTCGCCATGGCCGCGGGTGTCGTACGCGATGACGGTGTAGCCATGGGCGTGGAGGCGACGCGCGCTGGTGGCCCAGGCGTGGCGGTTTTGGCCGCCGCCATGGAGGAGCAACACCACAGGACCAGTCGTGGCGTGCGTGTAACAATCCGCCACGAGGGTGATGCCGTCGCGCGTGCGGATGCGCTCCTGAGTAATGGTCATGTAGTTCGTTTCCCTCGGGCGGAACGCCCCCTAATGAGAGGCATGTACGGCCTTAGTCATTGCCTGGTTTCTTTCGGCGGCATGACGGTAATGGTGCCTTGAGCGGCGCACACAAGCATCCCGCTGTTGGTGATATCGATACGTGCTACACCGCTGCGCTTGCCCAACGAAATGATGTTAGCGACGGCGACGCACACTCCGCCCGAGACAGGTCGAACCAAATTCACCTTGAATTCTGTTGTGGCGACCCAACATCCTGCAGGCATGACCGGATAGAACACCACCCCGAGGCAGTGGTCAACCATGGCGGACAGACAACCGCCGTGGAGATTCCCAAACGGTGTAAGCAGGTCCTCGCGGGCATCCATTTCGGCAACTAATCGTCCCGCGGTTAGCTGGGTATGGCGCAAGTTCAGGTAGGTCGACAGCCCACCCGCAGTCGCCGCCGCACCGAGCATCTGCTCGGCGATTCGCTCGTCGAACCGGACGAAGTCCACGCCGGTCACGCTATGCAGTCCCTTGGGTGACAGGTCATCGTCAGCGTGCTCTACCGCGTGGGGCCAAGGACTTCCGTTGAGGCCACCAGCTGACCTCACCGAGCAATGTGGCGATCGCGGGAACCGTGAGAGTGCGGACCACGAAGGTGTCCAAGAGTAGGCCGCAGCCGATGATGAGTCCGGCTTGGATCATGATCGCGACCGAACCGACCATAAGGCCGAACATGCTGGCCGCGAAGATAAGCCCGGCCGAAGTGATGACTGAGCCGGTGTTCGCGACCGTGCGCAGCACGCCGACGCGAACGTTGTGAGCAGATTCCTCGCGTAACCGCGAGATTAGCAGCATGTTGTAATCGGCGCCCACCGCGACCAAGATGATGAACGCTAAAAGCGGTACGGGCCATGCGATTTCCTTGCCTAGGCCGTATTGGAAGACGAGTGTGCCGATGCCCAGTGCGGCCCCGTAGTTGAGTACCACTGTACCGAGCAGATAGAGCGGGGCCACCAAGGCGCGTAGCAGAACGACGAGGATCAAACCGACGATGACGAGCGTGGCGAAAGCCAGTAGGTGAAAGTCGGCCGACAGCAAGCGCTGGATATCGGAATTGACGGCGGGGAAGCCGGCCATCGAAATCCGTGCGTTGGCCAGCGAGGTGTTAGGGCGTGCGGCATCAGCAACGCGGGTGATCTTCTGCGCGAGATTCATCGCTTCGCTGCTGTAGGGGTTGTAACTGGATTCGATGGCAAAGCGCGCGGTCTTGCCGTCAGCAGACAGAAAGTGCTTCGCCACATCGGAGAACTGGCGATTCTCGAAGGCGTTAGCGGGCAGGTAAAAGCCGCTAGAGTTGTCCGAACCGGCGCTAGACCGCGCGGAATTCTGTAGCTGCGTGGCGATCTGACCCATGCCGGACAACATTTCGATGTTGCTGTCGGCGAGGGTGTGCACACCAGTAGCTAGGGCTTGTGCGCCCGACGCGAGCTGGCTGATGCCGTTTTGGAGGCGGCGGATGTTGCCGGCCATGTCGGCGGGGTCGCCGAGCGCTCCGAACGCGTTGTTCAGCGAGGTGACCGTGTTCTGCAGGTCTGCCATAGTGCCCCCCGCCGTATCGCCGCCCGGCTGGTACATGTCGCCGAGGTTGGCGAGCTGGTTGAAAAAGCCGCCATCGCGCAAGGTCACTAGAATCCGTACCTGGTCGCGGATCTGGGCACACTCGGGTGTGGTGGCACACCAAGGGGATGTATTGAGCGCATTAACCAACGGGTCGATGGTGGCGATCGCATTCTGGGCTTGTTGAGCTTCTTGGCGTAAGCCGGGCCCGCTTCGGATAGCTTGGTCGATGGTCGGTGTGGTAGCCGAAAGCTGCTGCAGCAGCGGGCGAAAGCGCTGAAATTGTGCCCCACTGGACTGGGCTTGGCTGAGGATCCCGGTCAGCGGAGTCAACGCCGCGCGAAGGGTAGTGTCAAGTTGCGCCAAGCCGCCCGCGAGTTGGTCGGCGCCACCGGTGAGTTTGGTGAGATCGGTCTTGTGGGCGTCTCCTTTGGCGACGGCATCGGCCATCTTGGTCCCGATCTGGCCGTTCTGCCAAGAAAGCTGCGCCTGGTCCAGTCGCGCACCGGTGGGCCGGGTGACGCCGGAAACTTTGGTGACACCCGGCAATTGCGACACGCGAGACGCCATTTCGTCAAGGTCGGCCAGGCCCTTACCGGTGCGCATATCGGTCGGTGATTCGACGACCATGAACTGCGTGATGACAATATCTTTGCGAAAGTGTCTGTCCAGCAGGTGATAACCCTCGTTGCTGGCGGTCGAGGGCGGCTGGCCTTGGCGGTCGTCGTAGCTCATGCGCATGGTCAGCGCCACAGCCGCTAGCCCTAACACGAGAGCCAGGCTGGCGGCCAGCAATGGGCCGGGCCGGCGGACTACGGCCACCGCGATCCAATTCCAGTAGCGGCGTGTGCGGTCGGCTTTGGGCTCGCCGATGCCGTGTTGAGCGGCCAGCGCCAAAACCGGTGGGAACAACGTCACGGTGGCCGCGACTCCGACGAAGACGGCGATCGCGCACGCTGGGCCCAGCGCGCCAAAAACGCTCAGTTTTGCAAACACCATGGCTAAAAATGCAAACGCCACAGTGGCCGCGGAGGCCAGGATCACGCGTCCGATGGTGGCGGTTGCATTGATCACCGCGAGGTCGGCCGAGACCTCCTGGCGGCGTTGCTCGTGGTACCGGCTGATCAAAAACACCGAATAATCGGTGCCGGCACCCAACAGAATCGCCGTCATGAACGCGATGGTGAATTGCGATACCGGCATTCCCGCTTCGCCCAGCCCCGAGAGCACTCCACGCCCTACCCCCAGACTGACGCCGATAACCAACAGTGGCAGCAACGCGGTAAACAATGACCTGTAGATGACCAGCAAAATCAGCGCGATCAGCCCCGCGGTCACGACGGAGACGACAATCAAATCCTGCTCAGCCGAGTCAATTTGATCGCTGAACGTCGCGGGAGGGCCGGTTACGCGGACGGTCGTGGAGGTACCGCTAAACGAATTGGCGGCGATAGCGCGCACCGCTTGGACGGATTCGGCCGCTCGGGGATCGCCGAGCGTGCCCGCTATCCCGACCGGCAGATACCATGCCTTGCCGTCCTGGCTCACCGCCTGACCGGCAGTAACCGGGTCGGCCAACAGATCCTGAACCAGTCGCACATGCTTGGAATCGGCACGTAACCGCGAAACCATCGCGTTGTAACGCTGACGCACCGGCGCACTCAGGCCCGTCGGTTCCTCCACCGCGACAAAGACGGTCGTCTTGGACCCCTGCTCGCCGAATGCGATCCCCATCCGCTCAACGGTCTGGAGCGACGGCGCATCAGAGGGAATGAGGTTCACCGACTGCTGCTTTACGACTGTTTCCAATTGCGGAAACACCGCGGCCAGGACGCCGGCAGCCACCACCCACGCACCGATGACCAGCACCTTGTGCCGGATACTAAACCGCGCCACGCGGGCTAATCGATCGCTGTAAACGCCCTCACCAGCGGTGACCTTACGGAGTCTTTCCCGGACCGGCCGACTCAACGTCGCCACGCCCGACGAAACCCACCCGGTATCTACCATCCCCCGTCTCCACTACTGGAAAGAAACCAATGGTATCGCAACAGTACTATCGGTACCCTTTCATGGTGTCGGCGAAATTGCTACCGCCAGCCCGCCCACGCCGCGACGCCGCGTCGGCCCTTGCGCTCGACCTCGATGTCCTGTTGCCGGTTCCGTATCGGGTACGTCATTGCGTAATCCATTGGTATGCAGATTATTTGACGTTGGCCATGGGTCATCTCTGGCTGCTGACAATCTCACGAACGCCGTAGGCGAAATGCCAGCCGGGAACTGAGCCTGATCGGCTCATCGCGAACATGATCGTACATTTCCCGACTCATCAGATCGTCGTCCAGGTACGAGCAAGAGCGAGGGGGATAGTGACGTGGACGAACGCGGCCCTGGTGGACCGGCGGCGCTGGGTGCAGCCGCTTGGCAATACCGCGACTGGCCAGCCGGATATCCCGAACCGCACGTCTCCAGAGGTGGGTTTTAGTCAGCGAAATCGGCACATTCATCAGGATTTGACGTCTTTCGTCCGTGAGGTCGCCGCGCGGAGGCAGAAGCTGGATTTTTCGATCGCCACGCGGCCGGCCGATTGGGGGCAGCGCCGTCGACTCCCCCGGGTCCCGAACCGCTCGACCGGTTGCCTGATCACCAATCCTCCTTCGGTGCTTGGCCTACACCGCCGAAGTGTACTAGTAGTATCGCTACGATACTACTAGTACCGTTCGTCGGATTGAACGACTTCCCCGATGCGATTCGCTGTAGGCCAGGTCCGTGGGGGGTTTACGGTGACTACGTGGAGCGTGACGCTGAAATCCCGATCGATGTCGATGTCGATGTCGACGACGACGTCGATCCCCGCCGCCTTCGGTCACGGACCCGGTTGCTGGATGCGGCCACGAAACTCCTCAATGCCGGTGGCATCGAAGCCGTCACCATAGACGCGGTCACCAAAGCCTCCAAGGTCGCACGCACCACGCTGTATCGGCACTTCAGCAGCTCTACTCAGCTGCTGGCCGCAACATTTGAACGGTTGCTACCGCAGGTCACCCCACCACCTGCCACGGGAACATTACGCGACCAGCTGATCGAGCTGCTGAGCCGACAGGCGACCCTCTTTCAAGAGGCGCCGCTGCATGTCACCACGCTGGCCTGGGTCGCGCTCGGGCCAACACCGGACGGCACAGAGGAGACCTACGATCGCAACGCGCTGCGGACGCGGATCATCGACCATTATCGCCGGCCGTTCAACAGCCTTCTGGAAGGCCCTGAAGCCCGGGCCGATCTCGACGACTTCGATCTAGAACTGATTCTGTGCCAGCTCGTCGGCCCGGTGGCGTTCGCTCGACTCACCGGGCTGCGCGCAATCGATCGTCACGACTGTGAACGCATCGTCGATGATTTCCTCGCCGCGCACCGCCGCCCGACAGACAGACCCCCGTCGCGGCCCTCGGCCCGGAAATCCTCGTCCGGCACAAACCGTTCCAGGTAACGCGGCATAACCTTTGGGGGGCCTTCACATGGGCGGGTGCACCTTGGGAAACGCAATGACTGTGCGTCCGGATTGGGCTAACTGGCTGCGTAGTAGATCGTTTTCCAGGGTGAGCTGGTTGACGACGCGTACGAGGGCGGGGACATCTGTTCGGAGTTGTTTAAGCTCGCCGTTCTTGTTGACGATGGTCTTGCGAAGCTTTGCAATGGTGTTACGAAGTCTTGTCTCCAGTTCTGATGGTCCGCCCTTTCCCCGTACCTGTTGGTAGAACTGGTTTTTCAGGTCGGTGTGGCGTTGGGTTAGGGCGTTGCGGGGTACGTCGGCTTCTTGTGCGAGGGCAACGATCGTCAGTGCACCGTTGGAACGCTGGGGTGTGCCGGCGAAGATGCGGTCCATGGCGGCGCGGATGCGGTCGCGTTCGTCGAGTGCAGCGGTCACATGGGCTCCTCGGTCAGGTGGTGTTTGTCTTCCCCGCTCGAGGTGACGCGCGTGTTGTCGTGGGTGTCGGCGTAGTGGCGGAGTTTTGCGGCGTTGGCGCGCAGCCGTTCACCGATCGGTTGGGGGGTGTGGGTGGCCTGTTGTTCGAGCTGGTCGGCGCGGGTGCGTAGCTGGGCGGCGTGCCGATCGGTGCGTATGACGTTGCCGCAGCGGGGATCGCAAGCTTCCAGCTTGGGGGCATCTTTGATGCCGTCGCGTTGGCATAGGGCCCGGTCTGGCTTGTAGCGGCACAGCAGTAACGCTTGCGGGTTGTCGTAGATCATCAGGTCAGGGTTGGCGACGAGCCGGCGAGCGGTTTTCGCGGTGATCGTTGTCCCGCTGAATGTGGGTGCGTGTGCCGCGATTTTGATGGCGTCGCGGGCCGCTGGGCCCGAGACTCCACCGCCGTCGTTGAGGTGGTCTCGAAGTTCGGCGACGGTGTCGGCTACGGCGCGTACGGTTTCGATGTCGAGCAGGTCGTGGATACCGTCGCGGCCGCGCGAGGCGTAGCGTCCGGAGACGACGGCCGAACGCATATGCCCGTATTGGATGGCCAGTGCGACGTGTCCATTTGGTCGCCGGGCGATGTGCCAGGCGAGGGATCGGCGGAAGCGTTTGAGCCCGATTCTGCCGTGCGGGTCGGGCGGGATTGTCTCGCTGGCCAGGTTGTGTCGTGCGGCTTGAGTGTTGGCCCAGTCAACGAATTCATCGATCCTGGAACGCATCGACCTATGGACCATTGAACCCGTCGCGGTGGGTTGGTTGTATCTATCGTGGGCCGATGAGTCGAACAGAAGCCCCCCGTCGGGAACCATTTTCTCCAGAACGCGAATGGCGTTGACGACGGGGGTGATTGCCACCCACGGCGCGTCGCGGTCCGTCCCGGCGGAGAGATGGTTGCCGTGTTCGTCGACCGCGCTTTTGTATTCGCGGCCGCGGATCAAGTGTCGCCCGACTGTGCCCGCGGCGTCAGGCTCGGGGTCAGGGCAACAACCCGTTGTCAGACCAAGTACTTCGCTGGGGCGCATCCCGGTGAGATAGGCACACACGATGAATGCCGCCGTACCGAGATGGCGCCACAAGGGCCACGCTTCCACGTAGTCGATGTCGTCGCGCCAGGGCTTTCCGTCGATGCGGCCGGTGATCGGGATGCCAAGCGGACAGCCCGACAGGCGTTGCGTCGCGGCCGCCAGCAGTTGGTCGCGGCGCGGATATTCCTTCATCTGCGACTTCGCAGCGCCGACGCGACCGCAAATGTAGGCGGCCACGAACGTGACCCGGTCCCCTTCGATATGAACGGGCAACGGATCACCGGACTCAAGAAGGGCATCAAGGTAGGCGCACAATGCCCGTCGGCCCTCGGGACGCGCACTGTCGGGTATCGCATTGAGCAGACGCGCATGCTCGGCGTGCGCGCGAAGGATGTCGTCGCCTAGGTCGTTGACCACGCGCATGGCCCAGACAAGGAGCGGCCCGAGCGTTTCCTCAGCTAACGGCGCAGCGGCATTCTCATTACCCAACGGGATTGGCCTTGGCAGATAGTCGTCGACTCCGGTGGTTTCCCACGGAGGTTGCCCAAGACCGGTTGGGGCGGGGCTGATTTGGTCGAGCGCCCACAATCGAGTCAGTGCGACCAGGCGCCGAAGCGCGCTGGAGCGGACTTCGGCCTTGGTCGCCAGCAGATACCGACCGTAGCCATCAAGGGTGGTGGTGTCGCAATCGGCCAGCCCCCGGACGCCGCGACTGTCGAGCCATTGGGCCAGTTCTAGCCAGTGACGCACTATGGTAATGAGCGTCGAGACCGCCGGGCGCGTTCGCATCCTGGTACCGCGGCTGCGGACAAAAGTGGGGCGCAGCTCGCCATTGATAAGACACCAGACAGCAAGGCGCAGTTCGTTCTCGAACGCTGCGGGGCAGTTTCTCCAGTGGATCTTGGGCCGTACCGCCGAAGGGTTTTCTGTCAGAGCAGCAAGCGACCACACAGGATCCCCGTAGTACGGGTTGAGGTGGGCGTGAATAGGTTTGACCAGATCTGGTGCCACCACCGGGCTACGCGGCCCAGGCATCAGCAACAAGTACGGATCATCTTGCGCCGCAGTGCTCATGTGTCGAGCACTCCCACCAGCAGATGATCGACCAGACCGCGGTCAGTATCGGTCAGTTGTGACAGCGCTTGCTCCCAGAGCGGATCGCCAAGACGTGTTTTGAGGTCTTCAAGGCGGCCATGGTGTTCGGCCCAATCGCGACGCCACGTCTTGGAGGGAAGGACCGAGCGCAGATTCGTTAAAGCCTGATGCAAATGCGCCAGTCGCGCGTGGTGTCCGGGATGGACGTGCGCGTTGGGGCAGGCCAGACACATCAAAAACGAAGCTGTGCAGCCGTCTTCGGGTGAGGTTGCGAACGGGCTTGACGCAGGGTCGGCGCAATCGGCTGTCGCTGTCTCAACATCGCCCGCTGCCGGCCGGTCGCGCAATTCGGCGACCAGAACCCCCTTTTGAGCACGACCCAACGCATCCTCAGCACCCGCGGCTATCACCTCGACGGCTTCGGCCTGAACACGCTTGTCCACCAAGGCATAACTACGATCGAAGGTCTGCTCAGAGTGTTGCGTGGGCTCACGGCGGCCCAGGGCGACAACCGTTCTGCGACCGCGACGAAATGGCGAACCGGTCAACCCTTGAGCTTGCGCCCACAGTGATGCGTCAAAAGACGACACCCCGAAACGGAAATCCCCGACAGGAGGATGACGGTCCCCGCGCACCCACACATGACCGCGGTTGCCGGTGCGCCACACGATGAGCCGGTCAGTTCCCGGAGCCATCTGTTCGACCAACGCGCGAGCAAAACGGGTCGCCCGCAAGGCCTGCGTGATCAACCGCCCGGCCGAGGCGGCACCGTCATCGGTGAAGTTCCTGGATTCGTGATACCGCCCAGCGCCGCGTCGCGGCTTTTCCAAAGCCACCCGATACGTCGGCCGACCATCGTGGCCAGCATCAGGTGATGCCTTAGGCACCGCCAGCCCGTCGATGACCGACAAGTTCCACCCGTATTCGGCCATCATCAGCACCCCCAGCGCTGCCGCCTCCATCCTGGACAAAAACAGCCGCTGCCACGTCACCTCTGCCCTGGTGCCACCCAGCGGTCCGTGATATCGCTTTTTGAGCAGATGCGCTCCCTCTTTGGTTCTGGCGTTCTTCATCGTGTACTCGGGCATGGACCCGGTATCGGCGAGAACGCTCAACGCGTGCCCGACCAGCCAATCCGGGCTGTCTCCGACGAATTCCCCTTGCTGCCAACGGTGCAAGTGCCGAGCATTATGTTCGATGCGCGCTAACGCGGCGCGGAAGGTCCGTCGGGCCGCGACCTTGATGAGCTGAAACTCGTCGTGGCTGTATGACTGTGTGGCGCTTTGCGCTCGCCTGAAGCGGCGCACAAGTTCGTCGGCCACCGGCCCGCACTGCAGTCGCGGATCCTCTTGCAACAGCAGCGCGACCTCAGTGAAGGGGCGTTTGTCGTTGAGCATGACCACGCTATTGCGCCACCGTCTGACCATGGCGGCGCTGAGATCATCGAGATCGCGCACGTGCTCTGGTTGCTCGACGAGGAATTCGGCGAACCGCACGATTTGTCGCCACATGCCGCGCGAGGTCCTATGCGTGGTCCAGGTTTGTGGCACGCAGCGGCGGGCGAACAACGCCGCTAACGATCGCTGCAAAGCTTCGTCAACCGGCAACGTGGCGAAGTCATATTCCTTGACCCGGCCCGCAGCGTTGCAGTGGAAAACAACCAAGCCCTGCGGTGCCAGCGCCTTGGGTCGACGGTGATCGGAAGGCGGAAGCACTGCGGGCCGGCCACGCACAGTCATGTGCCGCCGCCTGCCCAACCGAAGTCATCAACGTCTTGAATGCCTTCCGATTCCCGGGCAATACGCGCGAATACGGCATCCAGCTCAGGCATGGGCGCTGGCACCGGATCGACAGCATCTGCCAGCATCGAGCGCAGTTGCAGATCAGCTACCGGTGCGAGGTAACGCTCAACGGTGGTTTCCCGGGAAGCGTGACCGAGGAGATTTTGCACCATGAACCACGGATCGCCGTAGAGATGGCGGAAGTCCCGACGATCCTCAGGTGTCAGCCCATACCGTTGATCCATCAAAGAATTCAGCACGACCAGCATGTAGAGGGCAAAGCTGTGCCGTGCGGAATGCGGTGTGGCATAAGGCGCATACACCTTGTGCGGATCCAACCCGAGCCGCTGCCGCGGAGTCAGGACCGTATCGCATCGGCGATTAGCCGCGGTGAAAACACCGTCCCACGAATGCACCTGAAACGGCAGTCCCTGCTCATTCAGCCACAGCCACAACGGCTCAAGCCCATGTTCGCCTTCAACAAACAGGGTAATTCGCTCATTGACGGTCAGGCTGTTCAATTCACGTCGCACGATGGAGCCATCCGGGCACCGCCATACCACCAGCGGGCTAAGACCGCGGGTTATCTCAGTGACAACACGCCGCTCCACCAGGCGTTCATAGCGCCGCGCCTGCTGCGCGCCGCGGACCGCGAGCGCGCGGGAGGAATCGCAGTAAGTCTCCACCTCAGCGACAGCATCAGCGGCAGCGTAGAACGTTCTCGGTTTCTTCGCCCTGGTGACCTCGGCGGCGATCCGTCCTCGACAGTAGCGGCTCGTATCCCCGCGACGGGCCGGGACTTCAACTGTCAGAAGGGAACCACCCTCGGCTCGTCGAAGACCCGATGTCACCATCAGCCGCACATAAGCGACGTTGCGGTCCTCTAAACGTCCACCCCAACCGCGGTCAAGCACACCGTCGCAGGTATAGCCGCGTAGCCCGACATCAATCCACCGCCGCCAGCTGCGAGGCGTAAGCCAGTGCACATTACTGCGGCGCACATCCTTCGCCCGTGCCGCGGGCACCGTGACCGCCGCGCCATCACGAGCGATCACACGCTTCATCGCTACGGGACTACGCGGAACATGCCGGTGTTCGGAAGCCCAAGCGTAAAAGCTTGCCAACGCTGACAATTCACGATCCCACTTCGCCCCGCCGATACGGCGAGGATTGTGCTCGGCGAACCGACGCCAATGCTCATAGTCCTCGACATCATCACGGGTCGCTTCCCACCAACCCACCTTCTTTGCCCACAGAAAGGTCAAAAATAAGCGCAGGTCGGTCACATGGTTGCGCCGTGTCTCAGCGGTGTAACCGCGAAAGACTCTCGTCTGGGCATACGCGGACAGCCGCGCGTCGACTCACCGCTCCGGTGACAAAAAGATAGGGTCACCCGGCCGAACCCCAACCGATTCTTCGCGATTCGCGAGATTAACCCAGCCGGCTAACAGCCGCGGTCGCACACCCTGAGCTGAGCATGCACCCGGAACCCAGAAAACTCGCCAGCCCACCAAGCGAAACCCTCCCGCGACTGGTTTGCTGACCAGCCACCGCGCCATCCCCAGACTGCACTCAAAAAAACCCTGAACCTAGTCGACACGCCGACTCGGCAGGGAACGGTAACGCCGGCATCCGCTCAGGCAGCTCGACCGTATCGGCGAGGAATTCCTCTGGGGTAGTCGACATGACCTTTGACCTCGCTTACTCGTTGGGCACGGGAACAAGGCGCGTGCTAAGCCACTGACGGCCATGCGCGGTGGTGATGTAGAACAGGTCCGGGTGCCGGCCGTCCTGGGTGATGACGATCGTCGTGGCGGGAGCCTGAGCAGACTGCGGGCGGCGCAGTGTCACCGTGATCGCACCGGTGGGTGCATCGCTGCTGGCGTCGCTGACGACAATCGCGTCAGGCGGCGGTGTGGTAGGGCGTATCGAGAATTGTTGCGGCGCCGCGTGATTGGCCAGAGCGGTCCACTGGCGTGGATCGGCGGTGTAGAGGGCAACCGGCTGGCCTGATAAGGCGAGGCGGGCGATGATGCCGATGTGGAACTGTCGGGTGCCGGTCACCGTGATCCGCACCGGCTCCGGTGAGGCCAGCCCCAGATATACCGGCTGGCGTGCGCGGTTATAGCCGATCGGAACACCGATCGCCGCCGTCGGCCACCGCAGCGCCGCCAGTGTTGACGGCGCCACCTCGGTCGCCGGCAGCTCGACGTCGGCGCCCGCATCGATGCCGGTGGCTGCCAGCACCGGCGCGATGTGTCGATGCAATCCGTGAAACCCAGTAAGGCCCGGCAGTTGCCGGGGCGGCCGGCTGGCAGTCAGCGTGCCGACCACGGCTTCGACGGTGGCTGGTTGGCGGCCGCGTGAGCGTATGGTGACCGCCACCCAGGTGGCCTTGGTGTGCAGGGTGGTGAGGGTTTCCAGGACATCGGGCAGCGCTGCGGGATCCACGGCGTACACGGCGCGGAAGCCATCGGAATACTCTGTGCCAGTCCAGGTTTCCTTGCGCACCGTTGCCGACGGCGGTACGAACCGAGGAAGTTCTTCCTCGTCGCTGAGGGTGGCCAGCCATCCCCGTTCCCGCAGTTCGGCGATAAGCCGGCGCGCCACGGTGTCGGCTAGCGCCGCGCGATGCGGTTGTGATTGCGAGGTGTCGTCGTCGGAGGTCACGCCGGGAGGAGTTCTCAGTGTGGTCCGGCGGGCGGTCAAGGCCCCCACGTTGTTTTCTGCGCGCAATGTGTAGCTCAGCCACGTGTCGCGGTGCTGGCTGTTGCGGCCGCTGAGCAGCGGCGCTGAGTCGCTGCGCAATCCGCTGGCCGGTGGGGTGCGGGTCACCGAGCAGATGGTCAGCGCGTCGGCGCGCACCCCATAACGATCCAGCCAAGCGGTGATGAACTCCCACGGAAGCTGGTCGCTGTGGTCGCCGGGGGCGCTCAGTGCATGCGGATGGGTGCGCAGGTGGATGACGATGCGGGCTTGCAGCGCGCTCTCCCGGGGCGTCGGCGGCGGCTGCGCCGGGGTTGCGCTGCGCCTGCGGTGACCGGTGCGTTGGGAGCGTTGACGGCGGTTATGCCACGCCATGGGAGTCCAGCGGGCCACCGTCGTCGACACGTGCTGGCCGTGCCAGGACCCCACGAATGCGGCGACCGCCGCGACCGCCGCGGCGTAGTGCCACCACTGGGGTGTTCGCCCTGGCGGCAGCAGCGTCGCCCACCCGAGCAGCAGCAGCGAGGCCAGTGTTGTCAGGCGCCGCCAGCTGGGCCACGCTGGGGAGAATCGAGACGACTCGCGGCTAGCGGGTGGTGCGACCACGGCGCATTCCAATCACGGTGACAGCGATGACGGCGGCGGCGATCGCCGCGATGCCCGCACCGAAGGCGATCAGGCGCGGCAGCCGATTATCCGGTGGCGGTGGTGCTGGCGGGGCGACTCGCACGATCGGCATTTGCGCCGGCAGGGCGTCACCTTGAGGGATGTCCCAGGTGAGCGCGGCTACCGGGTCGATGACGCCGGCCCCGACGAGGTTGGACGGTGCACGGGCGGCGTTGTGCGCCGAGGCGACCAGGCGGTTGACCACCTGACGGGAGGTCAAGTTGGGGAACTTGGAGCGGACCAGGGCGGCGGCGCCGGAGACGTAGGCTGCCGCGAAACTGGTCCCGTTGATGGCAACCAACGGCTCTTTGCTGGATGGCAGACCGTTGATGATGCCCGAGTTTGGGCCGTTGCCGAGCGAGACGACCTGTTCACCGGGTGCAGCGACGCCCACCCATGGGCCAGCCATAGTGAAGTTCGACGGCTGCCCTTCGGGGGTCAGGGAGCCCACTGACAAGACGTAGGGCTGCCAAAACGATGGGGTGGAGACGGTGGTGGCGCCGGCCCAGTTTCGGGAATCGTCGGGACGATTGGGATCGGTGAGCGGATTGCTGGTGCAGTTGCTCTCACCGGTGTTTCCAGCTGCGGCCACCACGACGATGTCCTTGTCGATCGCGGCGTAGCGCACGGCCGCGCCCAGCGCTGCTTGGTCGACCTGCTTGTAGACAGGGAAGCAGTCGATCAGCGAGAGATTGATGACGCGGACGCCGGGGATGTCGGCGGCGTGGCGGACCGCCCGCGCCAACGTGGCGACATCGCCGGCGGTCTTTGCTTGCTGGGCATCTTGTCCTGAGGGTGTCTTGGGTGCCCACTGCGCTGAGGTTTGTCGGATTGAGACGATCGCGGCCTCGGGGGCCACGCCGGCGAATCCGTCAGGGCCTTGCTGGGCTGCGATCAGCCCGGCGACCGCGGTGCCGTGTCCATCGCAGTCGAACAAACCCCCGGCGGGTGGATCGATGTAATCCCCGCCCGGGGCGAGGTTGGGCAGGCGTGGCTGTGGTGTGACACCGGAATCGATCACCGCGACCACCACTCCCCTGCCGCGTGAGGTTTTCCACGCTTCGGGCAGGTTGAGCATGGCCTGGCTGGGAGGCACCGCGGCCGGGTCGAACCCGGGCATTGCGCCGTAGACCTGGCATTGGCCGTTCTGGCGCATTTCTTGCCCTGGAGCGGGCGGACCGTCAGGGGGCAGCGCAGCTGGGTCGACGACGGGATATGCCAGCGCGGCGGCCTCAGGCACGGGGCTAGACACCACCAGCACAGCGATGGTCGCGGCGAGTGAGGCCAGTCGGCGGATCATCACAGTATTCCTCGGTTGCGGATGAGGCTGATCAGGCCGATGAGCCACAACATGGCCGGCGGAATCGTGATCAGCAGGGCGTTTTCGAACAGGTCCAGCCAGCGGCGCTGCGGGATGGAAAGCTCGCGCGGTTTGATGGCTGCAGCGCCGAGCAGCACGAGCGTCAAAGCCACCACGGCGGCTGCCGCGTACAGGCCCGAGACCAGGTGGCCGGCGGCGGTGAACGACACCGTCAACGCGATCGCGGTCAGAAAAGGGGTCGCCAGAAACCACAGTGCGGGGATCGCTGAGTCCCAGATCCGCATCCGCAGCACGGTGACGGTGGTGGTGACCACCACCAGCCACCACGCCAACAGTGGCGGTGCGTCAGGCAACCACACCACCAGCACCGATCCGATCACCGACAAGATCACCGAGGCCGCGATCAGACCGCTCTGGTAGGAGTTGCAGGTCGCGGTTTTACGGGGCAGATCTTCCAGTTCGGCCAGCGACGACGCGGCGGGTGTGGGCTCGCCTGGTGCGGGCACATTCGGTAGCGGGAAGCGCGCCCACATCGCTGACACCGTGGGGGCGTTGGAGGCCAACAGCAAGGACACCGCAAGGACTCCGCACCCCAGGGACAAGTACGGCAAGTGCCACAGGATGCGGGCGCCGGCCGCGGCCGCGACGGTGGCCGTCACGGCGACGACCGCGGTGTGGGTGGCCACCCAACTATTAGTGACGGCCAGCAGCAGCAACGACCAGGCGACCAGGAAAGCCGCCGCCAGGAAAACCCGCGGCGCCGCGGCATCACCCGGCACTACCGCGGCGCCGGCCAACGCCAGCGGCGCCGCGGCCGCGAGACCCAGGCGGCCGGCGGTAGCAAGCAGGCCGCGCCGGTACAGCCAGATGGTGACGGCGACGAAGACCACCGCGAGCGCACCCAAAGCTGCAGCCGACCACACGCGGTAGCCGCGGTGCCAGCCATAGATCGCCAGGCCGCACGTTAAGGTCGCCGCGGTGACCACCACCGCTTGGGCGGCGGTGCGCAACATGGCGTGCTCGAAGGGCTTGAACTGGCTGGCCGAATGAATCGCCGAGGCGTCAGCGATGTCTTCGACCACTGGCGGCGCCGTGGGGCCCGGCGGCAGCTTGCACAAGATGAGCTGCTCACCGTCATCGATGTTCAGCGTGGCCAGGGTGGCGTCCAAGCTAAACGGTGTTCCTCCGAGAGGCGCTAGCGAGTAAGGGCGCAACCCGTCGTCGTTGACGGCATCGGCTGGCACGTCGTCGTCGTCGCGACCCGTGGCCAGTGTTGCCCGGATCCGCGGAATCAGTTCCCGAATGGCGAGTGTGGTCGGCAGGGCCAAGTCCACCGCGGCGTCTTCACCGATGATGGCGACGCGGACTTGGCCGGTAGCGGCGGCCGGATCCATCGATCAGAAACCCCCAGTTTCAGTCGTTCGGTGCTGATGCGGCCCCCGGGCGGGATAGTGCTGGGCGATCGAGCCGGCCAACGCCATCAGGGCCTTTCGGGCTCGCGATTTGAGTTCCACGAAGGTGACATCGCGTCCCTCGGCGAGGTGGACGTCGTAGGGGATCCTGACCACGCTCACACCCGGGATCTTGGCGGTGAACTCCTGTTCGGCGTCATCGAGGTCCACCAACGGCTTGTTCTTGAACGTCGAATTCAACGCGATCACCGTGCGGGGCAACAGCCGCGCGAAACCGTGCGCCTGCAGCCACTGGATGGTGGTCCAGGCGCCGTTGAGTCCATCCGGGGCTTGAGAGGCCACCACGACCAGGCTGTCGACGTGATTGGCGATGGTGGAAAACAGCGGTGATGTGATCGCCGTGCCGCAATCGAGCAGGATGACGTTGTAGTGCTTCTTGAGAATCTTCATCGTCGCTTCGAAGTCTTGCGTGTTCAACGTGTACGAGGAGCGTGGATTGTTCTGAGCGCCAAGCATTTCGAGGCGGTCTTTGTTCTGCACGGTGAAGGTCGCGACTGTTGGATAACTGCTGGCGTCCTGCAGCGACGACAACGCCTCGATGTTGGCGTCGGCGCCGCCTTTTTGCTCGAACCGCGACGAGAGGTTGCCGAGATCGGTGTCGACGTCCACGGCGATCACCCGATCCCCACGCTCGCGGGCGATCGCGCTGCCCGCGGCGACGGTCATGGTCGTCTTGCCCACGCCACCCTTGGCGCTGACAAACGCCACCACGTAGACGTCGAGCAGCGGTGCGGTGATACTGCGGATGAGCTTGTCGTGCTCTTCTTGCTTGGCGCTGGGCCCGGGCGTGATGAGCCCGAAGGTCATTTGCGACACCAGCTTTCGCCAGCCCTTGCCTACAGGTCGGCGCCGCGAGGTGACGAACTGTTGGCTTTCGTCAAGCGCGCCGTAGCCGCTGGGCGCGAAGGCTGCCGGTGAGCTTGGCTGGTCTCCGAACAGCGGCTGGTGCGGGTCAGCGGCCGGCGGCTGCGAGGGCCCGGTCGAAGGCCAGCCCGCCGGCAGGTGCTGCTCATGCGGCAGCGGCGTGTCAGTGAAAAAGCCGTCAAGGCCTTGCTCGTGCTGCGGGGGCTGGCCGCGGTGCGCGGCGATCTGGTCGAGTGAGATCTCGGCGGTCTTGTCGTTAGACGTCTCCTCGACAGCCTGCCAAGCGGGATCCGGCTGGCGCGGTTCGGCATTGGGCCGCGCCGGTTCAGGCAGCTTGAACGTTGGCGCTCCGTGCGCTGCCGCATGTTGTGGCCGCGACGGCGGCGGCACTGGCGCGCGGGTCGGCGGAGGAGGCAGCGGCTGATGCGGCGCCTCGCCGCCGGGAGTAGACCCCTGCTGCGGAGGCGGTGCCGCCGGCCACCGCACACGCTGCCCTGGCCCGGTGTCTGGCCCGTTGCTGGGCTGCCTGCCGTCCTCCTGGGGGGCGGCCCCAGAAGGATAGGGGTAGCGCTGGTCTGAGGTGGGCTGTTCGTGGTGGGGGGTGTCGTCTTGGGGGAAGGAATCAGAAGGTGTGCTCATCGCTTCGGTTTCTACTTTCGGGTTGGTAGAGGGTCAGATACTGAAGTTTTCGTCGGGGAACCACGAGCCCGAGGGGAGGCGTTCGGTGAGGTCGCGCACCGCCATGGCGATCGAAAACGGTTCAGCGGGAGCGAAAATGGACACCCCGCCGGCACGAGGCTGCCCCGGTGTGGGGCTGACGAGGATCTGCCCGACCTCGGTGCTGATGATGTTGACACTGACATCGGTGTGATGGTGAGCGCCGTTGGTGGCCTCATGGGCGGTCAGTTCGACGGTGATGCGATCGCCAGCACGGGCCACTTCCATGATCTCAGCTTCTCGTTCGGGGATGCCCAGCTCGACGAGGGCTTCCATCAAGTCAGCGCCACGAGCGACACGGTCGTCGATGGCTTTGCCGGTGTCCATCGGCAGTGAGAACTCCTCGAAGCGAGCCGGCGGCTGATCGGGGGGCAATCCCGCGGTGATGATCGGCACGATCGCTTCGCTGTGGGTCAGCTGCAGCGGCGTGAGCGTCACCATCTGCGCGTAGCGCAACGCGACCACGGCATCTGGCGGTGAGGTGCGCGCCAGCACCCCCCGCAAAATCTGCTCGGGATCGATCATCGTGCGCCATTCCAGCCACTGGCGCGGCTGGCATACGGTCTTAACCGCCTGCGCGACAGACGGTTTGATGTCCCCCTCTGCGTCAATGACGCCGGCCTCAGCCAGCTCCGCGAGGCAGCGCTGGTTGAATGGTTCCCGCTCCGCTGGATCGACATAAGGGGCGGTGATCGCCAGCATCCACGGATAGGCCCCCACGCGCAGGTGGTCGGCGAGAAACCAGGCCTGGTGCGCATCGACCTCGACCGCGTCGTACCTATTCGTCATCGGCACCGGCTCCATCGGTGGGCAGCTTGGCTTCCTCCAATTGGGTCAGCACCGGTTCCAGGGCGCGCTCGACGATGAACGACATCGATGTCGACCAGCGTTTCTCTTGAGTCCGAAGCCGTTTGAGGGTCCGCCGGTTGAGACGGAAGGTAGTCGGGACCTTGTCGTCCTGGGCGAGAACGCGGGCACTCAACTCCCGTACCAGGTCTGATTCAGCCATCGGTCACCCCTTTCGCAATGGGTCTTTTGCCCGCGCGCTCGCAGTAGAGCACATAAAGCGGACACGGCAAATAGATCGCCTATCCCGTTCGCCAATCATGCCCTCGCGCAGCCATCGCGAAGGTTCGCACCCCGCAGAATTCGGGAAGCGAAGAAGTCAGCGCGACAACCGCGCGCACCAAAGCACAATGCGCGAGCCGCCGATGCCGGTAGGCAGTCTGCGAGTATGCGCGAGGCGCATCGCCCGGTATGCGCTCGGTATGCGCTATGCGTTTTCCCCGATGACCGCAGGGCGCGCGGCCCATGTCTCGCCAGTGTCGCGAAGAGCTGCCATGATGGGGACCACGCGAGTGAACCCGTCAGAGTCTTCCAGGCCCCTACCGCGTGCTATCCAATCCCCCGCTCCCCAAATCGTCACGTGACACGAAGGATTTGTTTGCGGTGGCCTTCGAGGGTTGGGTGATGCACGCTGCATCACGGCCGCAGCACTTTGGTCAAGCGTGCAAAGGCGCCAAAAGGCTTGCTGAGGCGCCGCGCGATTTATTACTCTAATACCGGTATTTAGAAAGGAGTGCTCGTGGCCCAAACGACAGCCCGCCCCGCCCGCCGAGCCAAGCCAGCCGGACGCAAAACCGCCAACCGATTCGCGGCCCTGGCCGGCGGAGACGCCGCACCAAGCACAGACCCCTCCCCCGCTACCGACTCCGCGGCGTCGGAGGAAGAAACCGGCCTTATCGCGGGCATGTCAGCCATGGTCGCCAACGAAGCGCACCGGGTCGTCCAGATCCACGTGGCCGAGATCGCACCGCACCCGTTCAACGATCCCCGGCGATCACAGCCGCAGCCTGGCGATCCCAAATGGGAAGACCTCCTCAACGGGGTACGTGCCAGCGGCGTACGGCTGCCCGTGCTGGTGGTCACCCGCGATGCGTTCATGGCGGCGCGACCATCGGCCGCCGACATCGCTGCCACTGCGCGCTACGTACTGGTCTACGGTCACCGCCGGCGCGTCGCGGCGATCGAAGCCGGCAGAGACACCGTCCCAGCCGTCGTCGACGACGCCATCATGGTCGACGACGGCGATCTGGACTCGATGGCTACCGAAAACCTTGGCCGCCAAGACCTCTCCGACCTTGCCGAGGGCGAGTTGTACGCGCGCTACTCCGAGATTGGACTTTCCCAACGCGCCATTGCCGAGCGACTGGGCGTCGACCAAGCCACAGTGTCGCGCAAGCTCGCGCTCAAGCTACTGGCTCCCGAAGTCCGCGACGCCGTCGACGACGGCCGCCTACCCAGCGCCGAGGCCGCGGCCTTGGCCGGCAAGCTGCCCTATGGCCCGCCTCGGCGCTGGCAGAAGACCAAGGACCCCGACCAGCTCAGCGACCTGCGCCACGAAGAACAAACGCAGGCCCTGCACCTGATCCTCACGCGTGGGATGATCGCTACCCGCGCCGCCGAGCGGGTCATCGCCGAGCGCACTGCCCGCGCCAAGGCCGACGAGTTAGGGATCCCCCTCGTCGAGGACCCCCGCGCCGAGCTCGGCGAGAACTACCACCTCCACCGCGTCCCCGACTACGAGCCCGGCGCCGAGATCATCGGCGCCATCAACCCCGCCTCAGGGGCCCTAGATCTCTACGCACGGCCCCTGGCCGGCGAAGGGTTGACGTCGACGACGTCGAGCATCGGCGACGCGGCCGCCGCGGACCCGGCCGCTCAGCCGGGCGCTGCTGAAATTCTCGACCCGCCAGCCGAATCGAACGCACCCCCGCCTCGAGAAGAAACAGGGCAGGATCCAGGCCACAGTGACGAACCGTCTCCGGAAGCCGCCCAGCGACAGGCAGACGCCCAAGCCGCGGCCCAGGCCCAACGCGCAAGGCGGGAATTCTGCGCGGTACTGATCAATCAGCAGCCCTCCAACGCCGAGCTCCTCAAGATACTGGTGGCGCAATACCTGTCCGGCGTGGCCGCGCGCAGCGCAACATCAGCGGTAAGCGCGCTGCTACGGGACTGGGACGCCACCGCTGACGGCCCAGCGGAGAAGGCGCGAAACGCACGGGCCTGGCACCGTGCGGTGGCCGCGGCTGAACTACACACCGCGGAACTCAAAGACAAGGCCTGGGACGACGACGCCGTCGCCCACGTCAACCTGCTCATCAACCGAGCCGGCTACCAACCGACTCCATGGGAACACCGCCAGCTCGAGACCGCCGGCGCTTAAACCATCCGCATCGACCGTCACAACCGCCTCGGGTGATGCAGGCTGCATCACCCGCCCCATGCTCAAAGGAGATTATCGATGTCCACTTACACCGTCGCCAACATGTCTGGCAGCGTCGGGAAAACGACGACCGTCGTGACCACCGCCATCCAGCTCGCAGGCTCTGGCCTGCGGGTGCGCGTCATCGATCTCGACCCCCAAGCAAACGCCAGCACCTGGCTGGGCTACCCCGACATCAGCGGTGTCACCATCGCCGATGTACTACGCCAGCAAGCCACAATCGACGACATCGAACGGCCCGCTCGCATCATCCAGGGTTTCACCGACGCCGGCGAACCCGAATACACCACCGACGAGGCCACCGAAATGCACATCGGCAACCTGACGGTCGTGCCCGCCGCCCGCTCGACTCTGGACAAACTGATGGTCGAACTACCGGCCGTGACCGGAGGCGTACTGCGCCTGCGGGATGCCCTCGAAGCGGCCACTCCTGTTGACGTCACCCTCATCGACTCCCCCGGCTCCAACAGCGCACTAGTCACCACGGCACTGATCGCGTCCTCAGTCGACGAGGACGGCCCTTCCGGCGGATGGGGATTGATCATGTGCACCAAACCAGCAGGCAAGGAATCAGAAGGCATCCAGGCGCTCTTGCAAGAACTCGCGATCATCAAAAAGACCTTCAGGATCGACATCCCGCTTTTGGCCATCGTGCCGTGCGCCGTGCCAGGCACCGGCGGCGTGTACCGCGAACAGATGGAGTACTTACAGGAAGGCTTCGGTGACAAGGTCACACCGGCGGTCCGACGTAGCTCGATCGTGGATGAGGCCTACACCAACTACCTTCCCGTCCCGCTGTATGGATACCGAGCCAAAGACGTCAGCAAAGACTACGAGAACGTCATTGACCATATGAAGCGCCAAGGAATGTTCCGCCCAGCAGCCATCAAAGCCTAGCTCCGTGGACGGCCCCGCCAAATCCAGCGACCTCAGCAAGGTCAATGTCCCCACCGAGCTGCACCACAGGGCCCGCGCGGCTGTGCGCATCGTCGAGCGCGTCACAGGCCGCCGCTACACCATCACCCAATTCATCGAGGAAGCTATCGTCGCCCAGCTGCGCGTAATCGAGCACGACTACAACGAGGGCCGCGAGATCCTCCCCGACCCACAACCCCTCGAACCGGGGCGACGCTAAGGCGCGTTGACAGCCCCGCCGCTCCACGATGAGCCGTCGGGCTCATGCGGCGACGCCAAATGCACACGATACTGAGGTCACGTTGCTGACCCGAGTGCGCACGCCGCCGCATTCAAGAACCCGGGCTGATTTCGCCTTACGCCCATGAGAATCCGAAGCCGCGACTCAGTGCCCTGGCGCCGCATCGGACACGAGGGGCGGTGAAGGGTCCTCCCGCTGCACGACCAGGCTCCCCCACTGCCGCGTCCATATAGCCCGTGTGACCTGCGATATCCGGGCGATAACCGGATAACGAGACGTGTGACTCGCGGGTATCGCACCGGATAACATGAGGGTCATCAACGGGTGACTGCCCGCCCTATGTGCGAATCTGCGTACGTGGCAGTGACGCCTGTGGTGCCGGGTCTAGCGCCGCATCGTTGTCGGCTGACCGACGCGTTGCCACACGCACGGACAACGCACGTATGCCCGTGTGGCGCAACGTCCAACGCCTCAGCCAACTACCCGTGCGGCCCACCGCGTGAACACACGGCGGTCGCAACGCTCTAGCGACCACCCGTGCACCCACAACATGTCCCGGACGCGCAGACGTCCGAATTGACGGCAGCACAGTGCCGTGACCACACGGGCCGATCGCCGCCCGGGCCCACGGGCGAAGGACCGTCGGTCGCAACGTCCAAATAGTGGGCTAGGTAACGGTTCGACTTCACGTCCGTGCGCCTACATGACATCTCGCGGGTGGGTACGTACGTTGCGACGCATGACAATGACTGGGCCCGATGCGCGGGCCATCCTCGTAGCGAATCAGAAAGGCGGAGTTGGAAAGTCAACGACCGTCGCCGCAGTGGCGGAAATGATCGCCGCCGCGGGAAAAAGGGGCCGTCGCGTGCTCGTCGTCGACGGCGACCCACAGGCCAACGTCACCGTCGAAGATCTCGGCGTCGACGGAGACCGCGGACAATCACTGGCCCAGACCCTGCAATTCGGTGCGCCGCTTGTCCCGGTGCGCAACGTACGGGCCAACCTCGACGTAGTCGCCGGCGGTCCACAACTTGCCGTCGTCGGCGCCGGCGCTCACCTGATGGCCGAGAACGGCATTGACATGGCCGCCAACCTGGAAAACCAGCTCGCCAAACTATGCGAAGACGAAGGCTATGACCTGGTCCTCATCGACTCAGGTCCAGGTGACGTACCGCTGCTCGATACCTATCTCACCGTCGCCAACTATCTGTTGATCCCCACCCGCGACGACCAAGCCAGCCTGGGCGGTGTCGAACGGTTGGCGCGACGCTTCTGGCGAGCACGCAAACTCGGTGCCTCCATCCAACTTCTCGGTGTGCTGCTGTTCGATGTCAACCCACGAGCGAAAAAGCGCAACCAGGACGTGTTCGATCAAGTCAGCGAAATGCTCGAAGGCAGCGGGACAACGCCGTTCGACATCACGATCCGCTCCGCACCCGCGGCCGCCGTCGACATGCGAACGCTCCACAAAACCGCCGGCGAACTCGTTGCGCTAGCCAACGACGACCGCCGAGCTCGACTGTCGAAGCTGCGCGACAACCAAAGTCCCGAGCGCGCCATGTGGACGAGTGACCCCACCGGCCTTGCCGCCGACTACCAAGAGCTCGTCCGCCAAATCGTCACACGGCTCGGCCGATACGAATCAGTGACGGCGGGGGAGCGGGTCGGATGAGCCCTTCACGCACCCGCGGCAAGCCGCTGTTCGACCCCGAGGCGCTCAATCAGGACCTGGACGAACTGTGGCCGGCCCGTCCACGCGCCGCTGCCGCGCCGACTCCACCGCCGGTTTCGCCACAACCGGCAGACACCGCTGTCAGTGCCGAACCGGCCCACTCTGACCCGCGGCCGGCAAGTGCCTCGGTCATCGAACCGGTACTCGCAAGCGCCCCCGCGACTGAATCGGCCCGCGCAACCACGCCAGCAACGACCAGCCCGGAACAGCCCACAAAACCGCGACAGACAACTACCGGACGGCCGAGCACAAGAACCCGTCCACCCGAGGTCTTGCTATCAGCGGAAGTCTACGACGAGCTCTACCGAACCCAGATCGCCGAAAAGAAGGTACGCCGCGGACTCGCCCGAACGATGGGCGCCATCGTCTTGGACGCCATCGAAACCCACGCGACGAAACTGGCGACAACCTGGACTACCCAGCGATACGCCGTAGGGGAGGGCCAACTATTCGAACGCCCGTCCTCGCACGCAGTCCCGCGGCGGCGTCGCCACGCAACCGCTCCACGCACCGTCGTTCTGTCAGGAGTGACAGCCGCAAACGGTCAACGGCTTGACAACCTCGTCGAGGCCTGGGCCGCCGGCACGCGAAGCGCACTCGTGGAACAAGCACTCAGATACGAATTTGGGCTCATCCCGGACTGATTCGCGCGAATTCGCCTGGCTGCGCGTCGCAGCGGGAACAAATTGCTGATCGCATCCTGATAAGTCACATCCGCCCGTCGCGAAGAGCGGGAGCAGCTGTTGACCCGCGAAAGTCCGCTACGGTCAAGTACTTTGCGCGCGAGGGTGACTGTGATTATCCAGCGTGGCGTTAGTCCCGCGGGATCTGTTCACGTCCAGTCGGTTCGGGGAAATCTGGCGCTATTCACCGATTCCCATCGGCGGTCAGATCGCGTTGCGCCCGGGTGGAGTGGCGTCCTCTTTGGGGCCGACGCGCCGCACGCGGGTCCTCAGATCGGGGTCGCTCAGGAAGCCGTCGATGAGCGGAACCGGCCCGCCGACACAGGTCCAGTCGTCGTCCCACAGCGTGGACACCAGCCAGGACCGATCCACCGGGAACATCAGGTCCGGCAGGCGAGTTGACCGCGACGACCATAAGTCGTCGGACCGCCAGCAGGCGGCCTGTTCTGGTCCGGCCTGTACGAGTACATAAGGCCAGTTCGCATACAACGTCACTCTTGGCGCGTCAGGGAAAACGACGTCCGCGGACCCAGTGTCGAGGTAACCAATCCACCACTGTTGATCCGGCGACTGTCTAGTGAGTAGTGCGACGATAGCCTGGTCGTGGCTCTGCTTTTCAGCTTGGGGCTTTGGCAGTAAAACGGTGGCGTAGTCATCGAATATCGGCGGGATCGCCGACGTGATTCTGACGCCGATCGAGGTAGCCGTGGTGATCCATGCGACATCCGCGCGCGTACCAATCGGCCAACTCTTGCCGTCTCGGATGACCGGACTCACCGCGTCGACCAACGCCGATAGTGTGTGTGCACCAAAGCATTATCTGTCGGGACAGTGGAGGTTTGCACCCGAGCCGGCTGCGGGACTGATCTGATCGGCCGGTTTCGGGGGAGATGTCACTCGGAGCACCGATAGTTAAGAGCAGAACCGAGAGGATCCGCAATTGGCCAATGAACAGTCCGCTGAGCCCACATCAGGACGCCATGCATGTTTCGACGCCGGTGTGCGCGCGCCCTACCGCGGGCTCGTGTGCGACCGACGTCACGGGCACTGATCCGGCGAACCGAGGAGCCCCCAACATGGTCGCCACGACCATCACGTTCAGCACCTCCCGAGGGGTCGTCTCGTGGAGTGCGCTCGAGCGGCGCGCAGTTGGGCCGCCCGGCGGGATTGCTGGCGGCTTACTTGGTGGTGAACCAGCCTTGGTCGCTATTGTGCGTGAGATCCTTGCCGGCAGCTTGCCGAAAACAGTGCGCGTGGCAGAGCCCAACCTCGACTATATGTTCACCCGGAACCGCGACACCGCCGCCGACGTGGCCGCCGCGATGCTCGTGGCCGGCAACGGTAGAGGACGGCTTTCCGATACAGGGTGGGAGGTACTGGACGCCGCGATGGAAAGCGACCGCGCTGACGAGGATTTCCGTGGTCTGACGACCTAATTGTCGACCGGGGATTGATCAGCGACGGGGGAGGGGAATCGCCTGACCTACATGGCGGATAGATCGCGGGTGTGCGGGCTGTGGCGCGTTCTACGCATCATCATCGTGTGCGGCATGACGGCCATCGAAATTGGTGAAGGCGCACTGCGGGCCAGGGGTCGGCATGTAGACCGTGGCCGCACATTGGCGGCAGTGAAAGCTGCGATGAACGGATCCGCAGGAACATTGTTGGCTGCCGACCAGGACACGTCCGCCACCTCGCAGCCTGTGGCCGTTGGGGCACAGCGGTGGGGGCGGCGGTTCTTCCCAACCTCGGCGAGTACGGCGCAGACCACCCACGAAGGTCCATCGTATGCCTAGCCTCCCGCCGGAGGCGGTGCGACAAGGACTGCTCGCCGCGCTGACTAAAGCGGCCGGGCCAATGACGACCGCTGAACTACGGCGCGGTCTTTCAACTAGTTTCGGCGCGGACGTGGTTCACGAACGCATCTATCACAACTTGGAGATCCTCGAGAAACGCGGCCAGGTAATCCGCGCAGGCACGGTGGGTCGCCACACGACGTGGCGGCTCAGTATGGCGAACACAGTGATCGCACGTGGACTGACTAGCTGAAAGCGTTGAGTGTGACAAATAAGCAGTTTTGCGTCGTGCCTTTATGCAGGCCAGACCTGGACCAGGTCATCAAGGGGCACAAGAAACACTTGTAGACAAGCACAACGAATGCTTGTTGGTGTCACAGTTCGTGGATAGCATCACACCCGTGCTGAACGTAGCTGCAGAACGCAGGCGGCCATGACGACGACGGATCCTAGCGTCGCGTCGATTCAGGCTGCCGCGCAACGGGAATCGGCAAGCTTTGCCTCGAAGATGGCTGATTCATCTCTGGCGGCCGCAGTGGATGTCTGGCTGCGCCGCGTGGCCCGTCGCAAAGCTACACCTGCGCAACGTGCTCGACTGGTTAAAGCTGTGGAACGAGCCAGTGCCGCTGAAACCAAAGCGGTGCAGCTGACGCGCGCCGCGCTCTTACGCGCCGCCGGCCTCGATGAGCGACCCGCCGCCGCGGCGGCGATCGCGGCCGGTGCGACCTACACCGAAGTCGGTGCCGTACTCGGGATGACCCAGCAGGGGGCCAGCGCGCGCATCCGTCCGTACCTGGCCGCCCGCACGCCTGAAGGCCGCCTATGACGGACGCAAACACAGCGTCGCTAATCGTTGAGCGTCACGTCGTGATTGTCACCGGCTCGGGTGCGTTCACGGTCGGCGGTGATGTCCTTACCGGGCCGGTGGACTCCGTCGACAAGCTTGAGAAGCTAATCGAGTGGGCGCACGGCAATCGTGGCCTACTGCAGCCGATACCTGCCGGGGATGCCGATGCGGACCCTGCCCGGATATGGGTGGTAGGTGCGGGGTGTCGCCATTTGATTACTCCCGACCCCGGCGCGGGGGATTCCGGACTGGTCGAGCAGCTGGGGCGGTCGTTGGCGCCGCTGGTGGGGCGCGGTTGGGAGCTGCGGCACGGAAAGGGACGTGCGGTCGTTCTGGCTCGGGGAGTTGGCGCGCAACGTGTTTCGGTCGAGATCGTGGCCGAGCTGCATCCCTGGTTAGTCGGTGAGCGCGACGATCTTGTCGAGGACGCGGCTGAATTGGGGCGCCGCCTGCACCGGTGGTCGGCCGTGCTGGGAGCGCTGCCCGCAGGCAGCGGAGCGGCCTCGGCAGCGGTGATCAATGACCGCATCATGCGGGCCCGCGCCGGGCGGCGGGGGGCCGTCGTGTCCGAGCCCGGGGTGCTGCCGGCGAACGTTATGGCCGAGATCCGCGTTCAGCCACCTTGGTGTGCGCCTGCTTCGGAGGTCGAAGAGGAATTCGAGCACAGCGACCAGCTGGTGTGGCTGACCCAGGAATGCCCTGAGCTGGCGGCCGCGGGAACACTGACGTTCGGATACGGCCAACCGCAGGTGCTGGACGCCATAACAGCAGCTGCAGCCAGCACCGGCCAGAAGCGGCCATTCGGACTGTGGAGGGTCACGCTCCCGCCAGCTGGTGACATGCGGTTGCCTCAGATGCTGCCGCCGCCTCACCCACAGATGCGCCTTGATACGCCAACCCTGGCCTGGGTGACCACCGAGGATCTTGACGGGCTGGCCAAAGACGTCCGCGACGGCGGCGCCGGCCTGCCCGCCGCTCGGCTCGGCATCGAGCAGGCGATCGTGTGGCCCCAGCAGACCCGCCTCTTGGAAGCCTGGTCGACGCGGCTGCGCGAAGCCCGGGAAGAGTTCGCCAACGATGCGCCACTACGTGCGCTCGTCGATTCGGCTGCCGCGGAATATCTGCAGGCGCTGGCCGACCCCGAACCGTGGGCTGATCCAGCGTGGCGACAGCACTTCCAGCCAGCCTGGGCCGCGGCGATCGCCGCGCGAGTGCGATTCCGTGGCCGGCGGGCAGCGATGCGGATCTCGCGCGAATACCGGCTGTGGCCGGTGTATGCGCGCGATGCCGCGATGATCTATGCGACTGGCCTCGACGAAGCGACGGGTGAGCCAGTGGATCTGTCCGACACCCATTCCCGCCTGGGACGCATGACGGTGACCCACCAAGCGGCGGTGACTGACGAGCTCATCCTCGAGGTCCTGACCGCTGAGAACACCGCCGAGGTCGCCGCTGCGCTGAGCGCTGCACTCGAGGGACCCGGCCAACGAACGCCCATCGCCGTCGCGCCCAAGATGGAAGCCAGCAATCCAAGAGGTGTGGAGAGCCCGGCATCGGAAACCGCTGCTGTGGATGCTGACCAGGGGCCCCTCAACGGGGCGTCGGTAACGGCTAAAGGATCGGCAGCCAAGGACGATGTGACACCGTCGCCGACGACGGCCGGGACCCAATCTGGCCGCGCCTCGAACAGGGCCGTATCTGGCGGCGCACCGGCCGCGGTGTTACACACCGACGGGCTCTGGCTGGCCGATGGCACCCGAGTCGAACTGGGCCCACCGATCGTGCACGTGGGTCAGGTCGCCGAGCTTGCCTATACGCACCATCTCGGGTACCGCCTCACCGCGAAATACAATGAGCCAGGACAAATTTGGATCACCGAAGCGGCGTGCCAGGAATTCGGTATCGACGTCGCTGCCATCAGTCGCCGCGATCGCGCCAAGTCGCTGCGCCAACTCACCGAAAACATCGACTTCGTCACCGGCGCGGTCAACGAAGGATGGAGCCTAGGCGGGGCGGGGGAGGACCCTAACGCTCACCGGCTGGGCACCTGGACCCGCGTCTATCGAGACGACAAGCGCGGTGTGATGATCGCGCTCATCCCCGGCATGGGCACCGGCGCGGATGAGATGCCGATCTTGTCCGATGAACCGGCGCCAGCTCAGATCGCCAAGCGGCTGCAGCTACTGGCTGACGCGTTGCGGTTCCCGTGGAAAATCAACGCCGGTGTCACCGCGGTGGACTTGATGTTGCAGACCAGAACCAAGACGTGGTCCCCACAGGAGTGGCGCGACGTCGTCTTCGCGCCGTCGACAACCGCGCCGCCGTTCGGTATCGGAGATGTGGAATCGGACTTCGATTGGTCACGCCGACCCACCAGCGACGAACGCCAACGCCGCTACATCCACGCCTATGACCGTGGCGGCTCCTACGTGGCCGGCATCGCCGGTCTGGAGTTGCCCATCGGCGACCCAATCCACCACCCCGATGGGGCACCATTTAACGCCAAGACACCGGGCTACTGGCTAGTCGACATCCCCGAAACCCCCGACTGGCGGCTGCCCTATGTCCTCAACCCGAGAGGACTGCAGTTCACCGGCCCCAAGTGGGTATGCACCCCGACGTTGGAGCGCGCTATCGAGCTCGGCTACCAACCACAAATCCTGCAAGCATGGCTGTGGTCGCGCCACGGCCGAGTGCTACTGGGCTGGTACGAACGGTTCCGCGACGCCAGTGCGATGCTGGACCTCGACGATCCCGACGCTCAAGCCGCGCGTGATCAAGCCAAAATCATCCGCACCCACGGGATCGGCATCATCGGCTCCGATGAGCACCTCAAAGGCAAACCCGCCTACAGCCCCGAACGGCGGCTGCACGTACTCGCCAAAGCCAAGGCCAACATCGTCTACCGGCTACACCAAATCGGTGAGAAGACGGGGCAATGGCCCTTGGCGGTGGCCACCGACACGGTCCTCTACGCCTCCGATGACCCGGATCCGGTGACAGCCTGGCCTGGCGGGCCAGAGTCGTTTGGCCGCGGCTTCGGGCAGTACAAGCCGGAAGGCTCTGGGCTGCTCGACGAGCACCTCGAGCACCTCAACGGACGTGACTACCGCGGCAAACGAGACTTGATCCCCGCCCGTGAGTGGCGCGCCAATCTGTGCACTGACGCTGAGGGCTGCTGATGGCGCGCCGAGGCAGACGCAGCCGAATCAGTGCCAGCGACCTGGCGGGGTACGGCTCGGTCGCTAACGGAACGGTCGACGTCGACCGCGCCGCACGGGGCTTGGGTGCATCCAAACGCGATGTCCGCCAAGCGATCCGGCAAGCACAAGCAGCGCAAAGCAACACGTTCTTGCGGCGGATCTCAGGCCGGCGTGAGGCCGACTCCGCAGAGGGCAGCAGCATGCGAGGCATGTTGCAGGCAGTGTTCGGCCGGGGCCCGCGTGGTGGGACAGTCAACGCCAGAGCCGCCGCGCAATCACTCGGAGTTTCCCAGGGCACCGTACGGCGCTGGGCCGCTGGCACCCAACAACCGTCGAAGGGCCGACTGGCGTCGATCCGGGCAGCGGCGCGGCGCGTCACGACGACCAAACGGGGTCGACGGGGGGCCACGGCGGACTTCCGCAGCAGCTCACAAGGCAGGCAGGCGCTTCGCACTGGCAGCAAAATCTGGGTCAGCGGTGAGCAAGGCGTGGGCGGCTACGACCAGGGGTATGCGCGCGATCGCCGCGTGGCCAACGACATCAGTCCCGAGGAGATCGAGGCCCTGTTGCGGGCTTATGAGGACGGCGGCGATGAGGGCCTTCGAAAGTGGATGAAAGAGTTCTTCGACGACAAGTACGTCGCTGGCTGGGACTTCGTCACTATAGACGATTTCGGTATCGGTACCCCCGAATGAGCCTGCAAGCCAAAGCAATACGACCCAACGCTGGCCCCCGGTGGAGCCGCAAAAGACTCATCGACATGCTGCTCGACTGTTACGGCGCCACCAACCGGAACACCGTCGACGCGGCGGCGGTCGCCGCGTATGCCGGTGTCACACCCTCCACCGTTCGCCGCTGGATCTCCAAGCGACACCCGCCATCTCGGCGCATGGCCATCCCGAAACATCGGATCGCCCAACTGCAACGCGGTCCCGCCGATGTCGAGCGGCGCAACGACCAGCAGTATCGATACGCGCTCAATGCGCTCGCATCGATCGAGGACGAGAGCGCAATCCTGCCGCCCTGGCGCGAACAAGGCTGGCTCGACCCGCACACCGTGGCCATCATCGCCATTCACGCCAAGCCCTGGCTGCAAGTCGCCGTCACCAACGCCAGCACACGGGCATTAGGGGAACTGCGACGCCGGGGAACGCTAGTGGCCAGCCGGACGGTGCCGACACGATTCCACGCCCAAGTCCTGGCCCACGCCGTGATGGTCCGTCAACAAGCATGGCGAGTCCACCCCGCACCGCGCTATCTTGCTGCCGGCCGTACACAAGCCTGGATGGCAGACGCGCCCCCGGTCGACCTCGCCACGCTGGCCGCTGACCTGGGAATAGTGCACCCGGCCTCCGACCAGAGCGCCGGTTAGGCTTAGCAAGTGGTCCTGTTCAGGCGCTTCGCCGCGCGGACTCGAATCAAACGCGCCTCCGCCGAAGCCTTGAGTCAGCCGCTCTTTGGCATGCGGCGTCAGAGCTCGATCGACTCATCGGCGATCGACTTGCCATCAGGGACGGCGCCCCCCGTCGCAGCGACCCAGGCCGGGGCCCCCGCGCCGCGCTCAATGGCGGTGGCGGTGGCCGCTGAGCCAGTCAGTGAACGCCAGCATCACGCCGGTGCTGTCGTCACGCTCGAGGCATACGGGCTGGCAGATCCCTACCGACCTGACGCCTATGCGCAGTGGCTTCCTGACTGCCCGAACTGGCGTTTGACCCGCCGTGCGTACAGGCGACAACGACGCCGTCGACGACGAGTGGGCGCGGCCTGAACCAGTGTCTTGCTCGCCGGAAGGTCAGCGCGAAGCGGACTGCGTAGCTTTGGGCGCCAACGTGGGCAACGTGATTGTTGTCAAAGGATTCTGAGTGGGCCTGGTGGGGCTGCGGTGGCTTTCCTTGCTGGTTGCTATGGCCACAATCAGTGCGACAATCAGTGGAATCATAATGAGCGGCAGCCACATCCACCATTTGGTGTACGCCGGACGGGTGGGTGGAGGCGCCCATACATGGATGTGGCGGCCGCCTGCTTGGTAAGTCGCCCACCATAGCGCGTAGTCGTGAACTTGACCGGCTTGGCGGCGCAGCACCGTGCGGGCGCGCGCGTTTCGCGCCAACGAGATCGGATTCCACACCAGCGAGCCCATGCTCCACCAACCGGCCAGCATGCAGTGCTGTTGAGCAGCATCGATCGCGGCCTCGCACTGCGCATAGCTACCGGTGGTGATGCACGGCTGATTCAGCCACAACATCACAGCGCCAGTGTGTTTGAACGTGCGCACCTGAAACGTCGGCTCCACTGGCGGCGGTGGATATGCCGCCGGAGCCGAGCTTGAGGGCGCTGGATAACCCGGCGACGCTGGCGGCAGATAACCGGGTCTCGCGCCCCCGGCGCTAGGAGGATAACCGCCCGGTAGTGGCTGCGGGTTCGGCTGCGACACCCTTCGACCTCGATCTCTCAAGACGCGTGAATCTTGCAGCAATCAAAGTAGCCGAGTTTCATGACGACACGAAGCTCTTGGTGGTGCTGGTGCCGACGCTGTGGTTGCTGGTGACGGTGCAGCGCGTGCTGGCGGTATCGACTGCGCAGGTGCTGGACCACGTTGTTGGCGTAGGTCAGACTGTCGCCCGTGGGCAGCGGGATGCATCCGGCCGCACCGGTGGATTCGCGGGTGACGCCGTCGGATCCCACGCGCTGCGCGCTGAGGAGTTTTTTCGCGTGTGGTCTTCGAAAAGCCACCTGGGCTCGTGGTCGTGATCCGCATGGTTGGCTCCCTGAGCGGGCAAGCGTCTCAGGGTTTGACCCGATCTGGATGGTGCATGACCCTTCCGACCCAACAGCTGTGCGATAGGCTCGACTCGTCGGTCAAACCCCCTGCCCGGAAAGAGCTTTCGATGCGCATTGCCAGCGGGCCACGGTGGGGGTGGGCCGCATTCGCCGCGGTCTGCTTGACCGCATGTTCGTCCCATCCTTCGTCGTCGGCGCCGACCCTGGCGCCATCCACCAAGGAGCCCATACCAGCGCTGAACGGAAGCTACACGTTCACCACTGACGGCGCGCGACTCACCCGTTGACGGTCAGCCACGCGCGGGAGGCGTCGTGTCCAAGACGGTCTGGGAGATCAATGCATGCGGGCCTGGTTGCGCTCATGTGCAGTCCTCACTGGGCTGGACGGCTGAGTTACACCTTGTCGAACACACATGGCAGGCAACGCGGAAACTGCCCGCCGACTGCGCCGCGGAGCCCTCCAACATCAGCTACTCGCTTGACGCCCAAACATTGACGGGGACCGCCACCAACTCCTTACCGTGCGCGCAGCCTCCGGGTGTCGCCGTGGTCCCAGCAACCCTCACTAAGAACTGAGGCCACGGCAGGCCCAATCCTGTTCGCGGGCACGACATGCCACGAGCGGCTGGCGTGTTCTGCGCCTCGACGAGAGTGTTCTGCGAGACCCTGGTGGCGGCCTACCGCGAGGTGTATGCCCCATGCCCGCCCTCATCGTCCCGGATCTGCACGTGGTGATGTGCTGTGTGCCGTGCCCTGTCACCTGTGCGCGATGCTGGGCTGCGATGTGAAAGGGGAAATCGAATCCCCCGCACTGCCCTTCGTGCGCCAGCAGAGACCGGGCTTGGCCCGCCGGTCAAGGCTTGTGCACGCCTCCGCGACGACTACCTGCTACACCTCGGGGTCCTGTCACTCCTGTAGGTCGACCTCCCAGTTCGATCGTTGGATCCGCACGTCGAGCTCACGGAGGTCGCGGGCAACCTGATCGGCCCGGGCCCGCAGATCAGCGACCGCCACCGCAGACAGCATCTTGAGCTCTGAGCGCAATTGCCGCGTGTAGCCCTGCTGATTCTTCCCGGCGGCCGCGTCCGCTGCGCTGGTCAGAACATGGTGGCGCCACCGCAGCGCGTCGCGGCGGCCCAACGCGTCGGTCAGCGTGCCGTCCGAGCCGATCGTCGTGGCGGCGTTCGTACGGTTGATCCGCTGGATGAGGATTTGATACTCGTCGATGACGCCGTCGACTTCGGCGAGCAAGGCGGCAGCATCCTCGGCTGGTTCTTCGCCCTCCTGGTAGCGGGCGTTGCTCACGATGCGGGTGCGCAACTGTTCGATCTTGCGGACCGCATCCGCCCGCAGCGACAACGCCTCTGCCAATTTCACAGCTACTCCTTCACAGTTTGCCCAACCATGATGGTCCAGCACCGGTTAGCCGGCAACGCCTTTTCGGCTGCGCGCGGTGCCCTCAACCGGATTGGTCGATTCGAGATCCTGCCGCGCGGTCAGGTAGCTCTTCGACAAGGCGAGCGCCACGCTAGCCGCGGCGACGAGAACGTAGACCGGCAGCAGGTGCATGAAATCGGTGTAGCCGATGGCGAAGTGGACGATAAGGACCGGCGCGGTCGCGCACGCACATCCCAACAGCAGAGTCCACCACACCGCGCGCTGGCCCCGACGCCAACCCCACGTGCTGATCAACAGGACCGCCAGCCCCGCCCCGATCAGGGCGCCGCCGAAGCCCGCCCGATCATGGGCGATGAACGGCAGCAGATGCGCGTCAGCCGCCTGCAGATGATGGGCGCAGGTGCCCATGAAGCCGAGGTCGGTGGGCACAAACACCGAGGTGAATCCGACGACGGAGATGACCACGCCGGCCACCGTTAGGCCTGCGCCGACGCCGACCATCAACAGCTGCCCGAATAGCGCCCGGCGGCGCTGCGCCTCAGGCCCTTCGACCACCGGCGCCCAATGCGCCCCGGTCGCCCGCCGGCACACCGCCATCACCAGCGTCGGGAATAACACGACGACGACCACCGTGTGCAACGGTTCCACGAACCCGCCGGTGCCAAGGAAATAGAAGTAGCTGCCGAAGACAACCACACCCGAAATCAGCAGAACACGACGCGCCCACCGGTAGCCTTGGCGCATCGCCGCAGCCACGCCGAGATAGAGGATCCCGATGCCGATCATGTTGGCGGCCATGGTGATTCGATCATGCTGCAAAAAGCCGACCAGATGTGGGTTGAGCCGATGCAGATCGGCCACCGTTGCACCCAGATAGGCGCGGTCATAGCCCAGTAGCACCGGGCCCAACGCGACCACGCCCGCACCCAAGCCGGCCACGATCAACCCCAGCCCGGTCAGCGAGGCCCAGAACCAATCGGGCCAGCGGCGCGGACCCGCGGCGAGGCTGCAGCGCGACGACGGCACCGGCGAGGTGGGGGTAGCCGCTTCAATTACCCGGTTGAACCAGCCCGGCCCCGCCTCGAGTAGCACTGAGGGCCGGGCCAGCACCGTCGTCGACGCATCGGTGAGCGCAGACACCGCCGGCGCCAAATCCGCGCCGCTCAACCGCACAACGGGGCCGTCCGGATCGCCGACGCTGACGGCGTCGACGTCGCCGGCGATCGCTGCACATGTTTGCGCGTTGTCGGCCACCACGGTGACCCGGCACCGGCGGCCGGCCGCCGCGCGACGCACGGTCGCGACATCATCGACACCGACCGGGTTAATCTCGATTACCGAGGCGCCTTGCACAGGAAGAACCGCGATGGCCTCCCACGCGATCCGGGGTGGGACCGAGGCGCCGAACCGGCCGGCCCACTGCGCCGGCACAGCCGGGTGATCGAACACCAGAGGAATCCAGCGTCGCCCGCCGGTGTAGCGAATCAATGCAGCGAGCAACCGCAGTGCCCAAACCTGGCTGAGGCGCTCACCGAGCAACAACGCCGCAGGCCGACGAAGCGGCACATAAGTCCAATCCGGCACAGCCCGGATTCTGACACGCCTCGGTGTCATTGGCGCAAGGCTCAAGGCGCGCTGAAATGGCACACAACTGTGTTAGATGTGGACGAATGCAGACCAGAACCCAAGCCACGGCTACCTGGGCATGACCCGCGTACTGATCTGGTTGATGCCGCTCTACGTGCTCGCGTTCACGGCCCTCGATGCCCTCTTCGGCCCCCATCGCCAGCACGGCCCTCTACCGACAGCAGCGGTCATCGCAGCCGGCGCCGGGGCCCTGCTGTTTTTCGCAGCCGGCATACACCTGGCCGCCTCCTGGGAACGGCAACGACGAACCGCAGTCCAAAACGGGCGCAGAACTGGTGCGGCCCAAGCCTTCCTAGACCGCCACCCCCACCTGTCGGAACTGCTAGTGGTGGCAGTCGGATCCCCCTCAAATCAGGCACTGGGCTGGCTGATCGGCCTGGCACTATCCGGCGGCACCAGCTACGGCCTTACTCTCGCGCTGACGGCGGCGTTCCACGGAGCCCCTATTGCGTTGCTGGTTTCGGTGAACATCGCCAGCTACACCGTGCTGGTGGCCACCGCGACTTACCTCAACAGCCGCACGACCGCCCCTGACATCTGAGCGCCGGCGTGAACCGTTTTTCGCAGCGGTCGGACCTCGGCCGCCGACAGCCGCGAGCTGAGCCCCGGGGTCCCCGATTACTCAGTTCTTGGATTCTCCCGTCGGGACCGACGGCGGCTCATTACTCTCAGGAGCCGTGAAACCACAGCTGGCCGGCCCGCAATGACTGCGGGGAGGACGTCAACGCTATGCCATTGACGACCGGCCAGACGTTCGCCGGGTACACCATCATTCGCTTGCTTGGGTCGGGCGGAATGGGCGAGGTGTATCTCGCCCAACACCCACGGTTACCGCGCCGAGATGCCCTCAAGCTGCTACCTCGCGAGTGGTCGGCCGACGACGAATTCCGGGCCCGCTTCAACCGCGAAGCCGATCTCGCGTCGACGCTGTGGCACCCCCACATCGTCGGTGTCCACGACCGCGGGGAAGAAGATGGTCAACTCTGGATCTCGATGGACTTCGTCGACGGACTGGACGCTGCCCGGCTCCTGGCCGATCGATACCCCGCTGGAATGCCCCCCGAAGACGTCGTCCGCATCGTAAGCGGCGTCGCCAGCGCGCTAGACCACGCCCACAAGCAAGCTTTGCTCCACCGAGACGTCAAGCCAGCCAACATCATGCTCACCCATCTCGACGACAAGGGTGAGCAACGAATCCTGCTGACCGACTTCGGGATAGCTCGTAACGTCGACGACATCAGCGGGCTGACGAAGACCAACATGACGGTGGGCACGGTGGCCTACTGTGCACCGGAGCAGTTACTCGGCGAAGACCTCGATGGTCGTGCGGACCAATACGCACTGGCTGCCACGGCTTACCATCTGTTCTGCGGCTCGCAGCTCTTCCACAATTCAAACCCCGCGGTTGTCATCAGCCGTCACCTCAATGTGCCTCCACCAGCTCTGGCTGACCTGCGACCGGCACTTGCCAAATTCGACCCCGTGCTGGCCGTCGGTCTCGCCAAACGTCCCGAAGACCGCTTCGAACGTTGCTCCGATTTCGTGCACGCCCTGGCCGAACAACTCGATTCTGCCAGTGCCTCAACACCGTCGGCTCCTACCGTGTCAGCGCCGCGGGCTACCCCTTCGGTCGATGCCGAGGCCGGGCCATCGCGGCGACGGCGGGTAGCCGTAGCCGTCACCGTCGCTGTTCTTGTGGGCGCTTCAATCAGCGCGGCCGCGTTGCTGATGCGGCAGTCCTCGCACGACCAATCCGCGCGGAGCACCGCAACTACCGCGGCGCCGGCTGCGTCACCGGTCACGTTCGAGAACATGCGGGATTTCGTCACCAGCTATTACGGGGAGCTCCCAGCTCATCCCACAGACGCGTGGACAAAACTCGATAGCAAGTACCAAAACCAAACAGGGCAACGTGAATTCGTTGATTTCTGGGCGACAATACAGTCGGTGACCGTTCTTTCGGTCAGCCCCCGCGACGCCAGCAGCGTGGTTGCCGAACTCAAGTACGTCCGACCAGACGGAACATCAAGTACCGAAACCCGTTGGCTCAAAGTGGTGTTGGTGAACGGCGTGATGCTCCTCGATGGATCTGATCGCGTCGGATCAGTCAGTGGATCGCCGACGTCACCAACGCAGCCGTTATTCTCGCCAAAGGCGATCGATCAAGTGTTGCTGACTGCTGACCAGCTGAGCAAGGTGCTCGGAGTGACCGTCGCCAGCACTCCCGCCGGTGATGGGGGCGGCGGCCTTGCCATTGAATCGTCGTCGTACGGGATGTCGGATCATTCAAGCCAAGTCACGCCACGATCATGTGTTGGCGTGGTGTTCACCGGTGAGCATGACGTCTATGCCCCCTCCCAGCCCACCGAAATCAAAACTCAAACCATTGGCCACGTGTACCTCGGTTCGCCGGGCCCGCACCTCATCGAACAAACCGCAGCGGTGTATCCCTCCGCGAAAGACGCCCAGGACTTCTTGAATTCGGCGCAGGCTCAATGGAATACCTGTGCGAAAAGTGAAGTCGATGCCTCCCTGGGCTTCGAGAACGGCGCCGGTTATGTCTTGGGCCCAGTGCAGCGGCAAGGAGACCTCATCACCGTTTCCATGGCCACAAATAGTGGGGAGAACGGGCCAGATGCATGCCAGCAGGCAATGGGAGCCCACGGGAACGTCATCGTCGAAACGCGCAGCTGCCAGGTCCCGAAGATCGCTTCAAACTACGACCCCGATCAGGGATGGCCGCGGGATCCTGCATGGGCTGTCCCCGATGCCAAACGGGTGGCCACCGCAATGCTGGGAAACGTCAAGCCGTAACTGCTGCAGCCGTACTAGTGCAACTTCATCTGGGAATCGGCCGGTGCGTGGGCCCCGATCGGCAAAAGCCGAAAGTCCGCCCTGACCTTACCCGAGCGGATAGGTCAATCCATCCGGCGCTCACGAAGCCGGAAGATGAGTCTTTGCCGCCAGTTCGCGCCCGGCCCAGATTTCAGGAGCTGGAATTGAGAGCCTGAAAGCCCGCTCGGGTTGCCGCGCGAATCGGCCCCCGTGATCAAGACCGGGCCACGCAGCAAGGGCAGGGTGAATGCCGACATCGTCGCAGCGGCAAAGAGATTGAGTGTCGCCATGCGATTAACCGGCGCATTTCGGCCGGTATGGCCGAACCAAAACACCGCGCCGCCACGAGCGGTGAGCGTTTCGACTTGCTTGCCGATGCAATCGGTTACGACGTGATCGCTGATCGCGACCAGGTGCATCCGTTCCTCAGCAGTGACGACGATGCCCAGCTGGGCCCGCGTCCAAAGTAGCGCTTGCTCGTAGGGATCCATGGAGTCGCCCTTGCTCAGCGGAATCGTCCCCACATACCCGTATTTGAGCACACCAGGGGCGGCCATTGGGCGGGGTGGCCACCAGCCTCGGCCCGACGCGGGTCGCGAGCGCGGTCGCCGCAGGCGGCGACGACCGGTGAGAGGACGGCAGCTGCGGATCCCGGCACCTCCCGCTTCTACTCGACCTTGCCCGGCAAGGAGCTGCGCGACGCACCTTTGCGTAACATCATGAGCCAGGCGAGGGAGTGATGATGAACAGTCCGGAGGACGGGGAGACCACCAGCGCCTCGGGGTCATTGGCGCGAGAAGGCGGCGAAGAATCCCGCCTGGTCGCACCGCATGATGATCCGGAGCGCACGGTGGTCGTGCCCCGCGGGCACTCGCACGACGACGAAGAATGCACCGTCGTGGTGCCCAACCCTCAGCAGTTGGTTGACGACCCTGAGCGCACAATGGTGGCGCCCCCGTCGCTCGAGCCGCGACGCAGTGAAGACGCCGACGTCGCAGATGACAGCCGACGAGGTAGGCCTGTCCAGGCCGCTTCCGACGGACAGTACGGACAACTCGGGAACTGGCAGCCGACCCCGAACCAGGAAGCCAGTCCGCCATCTGGGCCTCCGCCAACGGCGGCGCCGCCGCAGCATCCGAGGCCTGCCCCTACACCGGGCTATCCGCCTGCTGCGCCCCAGAACGCATCAGCACCGGCGGTTCCCCAGCCGGGTTTCGTTCCCCAACCACTGCACTATGGGCCGGCCAGCCAGTACAGCTTCCCGCCGCCCGGGCCTTACGCCGCCGCGCCCTACGGCCCGGTTGCACCCGCACGCCCCAGGCGCCCTCAGCGGTCTAAGGCCCTGTTGTGGGGTGGCCTGGGACTGGCTGGCGCGCTCCTGGCGACGGGTGTGGCTATCGGTTTGTCCAAGCCCAGCTTCCTAACCACCAAGAAACTCGACATCGGGGCTGCCGAAGCGGAGGTCCAAGGCGTACTGACCGACGAGGTCACCGGCTACGGCGACAAGAACGTTTCCGACGTCAAATGCAATGACGGCGCGAATGTTCCTGTGAGGCAGGGCGCCAGTTTCACCTGCCGGGTTAGCGTCGACGGCACCCCTCGGCAGGTCACCGTGACGTTCTTGGACAACAACGGCAACTACGAAGTGGGCCGACCCGACTAACCGGTCGGCTCCCCGGGGCCGACCGTATGTGTCTGTAGTCTGCGCGGCATGGCCGATAAGACTGCGGTCGCGCACCACGAGGCGGCCCACACCGTCGCTGCGCTGATGACTGCGAACAACGGGCTACTTGATGACCGGATGGCCGTCACCATGGGCACGATCGACGGAGGTCCGTCCGGGGGCAACAGCAAGGTACTGATATCAAGCGATCACCCGGTGCAGGCCGCGTTCATCTATTACGCGGGCCCGTGGGCAGAGGCCCGCTTGCAGTGGGGTAAGCCAGCGCACGCAGTGGACGACACGGACGAAGACGGTAAGTCATTTCGCCAGACCGTCGCTGAGAAATTCGACTTCGGGGCTGACAGTGACGGCGCCTGCTATGCGGGTCTAATCCAGGTCGTCCCAAGCATTCCCGACAACGAGCCGTACTGGTCGGGCCAACTAGAACAAGCCTGGCCAGTCGTCGAAAAGATGGCCGGTGCGCTGCTTGACCGGCTCAACGGCGCAGAGCCGCGGCCCTACCTGCCCCAGTTGGGCGGCAACCGCACGATGCGAAACGTCTCCATGAGCTACGGCGAGGTTGTGGACTTGGTTAAGCCGCTGCTGGAAACGTGCGCGATGTGGCGCTACCTCTCGTAGCCGAGCGCCGCGACGATCAGCGGTACCGACAGCAGCAATGAGAGCCGTCGCTATCCGGCACGAATCTGACTGCGGGACACCAGGAATCTTCCGCGCCTCTGAAATGCGCGGCAGCGCGTCGCTGGGCGATATCCGTTGCAGGGTGCCTGCCAACCGGAGAAGGAGTCGATCCTTTGGGCCCGGATCGCTGGGCTCTGTTTGTCAGTCCGTGGGCAACCGTGGAATGACCCGTCGATCCTTTGGGCCCGGATCGCTGGGCGAAGTCCTCGTGAGTCATTGTAGCCAGTGGCACGCTAGGCCGGCGGGTCAAGGCTGCACCGGTGGTTGCGCCGCTCGAGCGAGCATCAGCGCCGTCGCTGAAAGATCGGGGTCATAGGTGCGACCGCACCCGGCGCAAATGATCTTGCGGCGCCGCCGTCGGCTCTCTACCCGGTTCTCATATCCACAGCCGGCGTGGATTCGGCTCAACCCCGCAGCGGGCACCACTATCACCGGGACGCCGTCGCGGGTCGCTGCGGCGACCATGCTCGACCGCAGAGCGCCAGGCGCTGCATGATCGCGGCGGCGATCGATTTGGCGCTGTAGGTCGGCAGGAATCCTAGTGTGCTCCATGGTGTTTCGTATCACGGCGGAGATATTGGTGTCATCGACGACTAGGCGCCCGCACTGGCTGACCAGCGCGCTTGCAACCCGCCGCCACAAGTCCGTGCGGTGGCCGAGGGCTCGTGCACGGCCGTGCGCTTGCTGTTGCCATAACAGTTTGTCGGCCCGCCGCCACGCTTCAAGCGGTTGGGCGATCTCGAGGTCGGAGCCGCGCCAGGCGAGCGCGAGGGCGGCGAATCGAGCGGGGGAGCGCCACCGCGCAGCATCGGCGGCGGTGATCTGTTCGTCGGGCCGGATCGGATGCGGCCGCGGCCCCTGGTCGGCAAGCCACGTGCTCAGCCGGTCCCGGATGTCGTTCAATGCCGCATCACGAGCCGAGGCGATCTCGGCGTAGCGCTCTAGCCGGGTCCCGACGGAGCCGGGCGCGATGATGCGGCCCGAGATTCCCTCGACGATGGGCACGATCACGTCGGCCAGTTCGGATGGGATCGCCACTGGTCGGTCTGAGCGCCAATGCGCGACCACGACACCCTCATCGATGGCATGCCAGCCCAAATGTATGGCCAGGGTGGGGAGATCGCCGCGGCGGGGGACAGTCGGATGGGGGAGCCGCGCGGTGATCGAAAGCCGCGCCCGCAGATCGGCGCCGAGTCGGGTGACGGTGAGTTTGGCGCGGGTGATATCGGCGTCTTGGGGCAGCCAGCGGTGGGCTTGGACCGGCAAGTCAATCCACTGTGGTTGGCCCCCAAGGGATCCGCATCGCATCCGCACCGTAATGCGTCCTGCGTGGCGCTGCTCGGCGCGGGTCATGGATGCCCACTGGTCGGGGTCAACCCACGGCAGGTGCAGGACGTTATGGTAGCGCCCGGCGGGATCGGCGAGCAGCATCGGAGTCCGTGGCGGCGCGCCGGCGGTTCGCTGCAGTTGGACCGCGAGGGTGCCGGTGCCGTCAAAGCGGTGGTGGCGCAGCGCAGCTGGGCGGCCTTGGGCGCGCTGTTGCTGGATTCGGCGCACCGCCGCCTTATGTTCGTCCATGACGCTGTTGAACGTCGCCCAGAACAGCGTCGGGTCGCCGTGTTGGCAGTAGGTGCGGTAGAGGGCTTTCTGCTCGGCCGCCAGTTGTGCGCCGCGGTCGCGGCGGCGCTGCGCGGCGTCTTGCCTCACGTCGGCGATCGCTTCCCGGCGGGCGTGGCGTGCGGCTTTGAGTGCGGTCCTGGCGTCGTGTAGTCGCTCGGTGATCGCGGTGTTCACGCGTTTGCCTCTGGCTGCGGAGCGGGCAGCCTTCAGTGCCTCGTTGGCCGCGATGGCCTCCGCTTCGGTCGCCGCGACGTGAGCTTCAGCGGCCGCTACCGTCGGATACGACGACCAGATCGCCTTGATGTCTTCGTCATAGGCCAGTTGCAAGGTGACCAGATCCTCGCGCAGGCTATGTGCGAGCCGCAGTTGCTGGCGGACCACCTCAGGAATTTGCCACCGGTAGTGGACGCCCATCGTGTGAACGGTGATAGCGCCCTCGGGTGTCACTGGCCCCGGCTGGACGGGCTCATCATCGGAGGCCATGGTCATAAGATCGTGTAGCCAATCTCGCCAGCTGCTGCTTGCGTGATCGACCAGACGAGCGGGTGCGCGAGCGGGCGTGAGAACGCCGGCATCATCGGGATAGAGTCGGCGGCCGCGGTCCACAGCACAATGTTGGGCCGCCCGGTCATCGTCGACGGGACGTAGAGCCCGTCCAGGTCAGGCCAAGTCGTGTAGATAGCACGGGCCCAGCGCCGGCATACCGAGCGTGGCGCGGCCAGTAGTGCGGTCGAGGCGCTGTTGCGCAGCAGCCAAGTTGTGGACAAGTCGAGCAGGTGCAGTGGCCGCTGGGGGTGCCAGGCGGTCAGGGTCGGAGTGCCTGCGCGGGTGTCGATCACGCGCGTTGTTTGGTAGACCTCGGCCAGGCTGGTTGCGAGATCGGCTGCGGCATACAGCACACCTTCGCTGCGTGCGCCAGGTGAAGGGCCCGGGTGGGGGTCCCACCGCATCGATGGCAGCGGCCCGTAGGTGCGCAGTTGGTTCCAAGGCAGCACGTGCTCGCCGGCGGTGCGGTGGACCCGCCATAGCGTGCCGGTGTAGTCGATGCTGTCTTGCGGTTCTTGGACGAGCTGCGCGGGAGGTGTTCGAGGCGCTTTCGGTTTGGGCTGGGGGCTCACCAGCGTCCGAGATCCTCGAGGAAGCCGGCGACCAACTCGGCGTCACCGCCGGCGGCCAGATGCTCGATCGGCGTGCGGTTGTCAAAGTCGGGCTGCGCGGTGTGCATGAACGCATCCAGGACCGCGGGGGTAGCGTCGCGTGGTATCGCAGGCACGATTACGTCCAAGCCCGGAAGCAGCTCCTTCCCGAGGAACTGCCAGCGGGGGATGCGTCGGCTTCCCTGAAGATCGAAGGCCCATAGCGCTTTTCCGGTGATCCGCCGTGACACGCGCGACCGATCGACACCCAAGATCGCGGCGGCTTCTTTGATGCTGACCGATCCAGAAAGCGCGCCGGTGAGTTGCCGCAACGCAACACGGGCGCGGGCCTGGCGCTCATCGTCGGCCGACCATGTCTCGATGACTGCCTCGGCGCTGGGTTCGGCGTGGGTGCGAAGAAAGTCCACCTCCGTCTTCGACAGCGTGGTTGCTCCCGGGATCGCCGCAAACGCGGAATCTAGCTCGTTGAGAACCTCCTCCACCGAGAGGTCAATCCGGTGCTTGGCCAATAGGGCACCCAACGCGGGCGCCGCCGAACCGTTCATACGCACATACTAGCACGCATGTGCTGTTCTGTGCGGCCCGCGCATGGGCCACACAGAACGGGGCGCGCGCGGATCTTGCGACGATAAGGTTGCCTCGTGACTAGCCGACTGCGCGGTGCGGTCGCTGCGGCGACGGCGGTCAGCGTCGTCGCGATGATCGCCGTCGCCGCCGCGGGGTGCACCACCATCATCAAAGGACACGGTGCCTCGATGCTCTACGACCCTTTCCACGTCGGGGGCCTGCTGGCGGTCG